>JBFLYJ010000290.1:0-4606 GCA_040756635.1 Nitrospirota bacterium | reverse complement strand
TTGAAAATTAGCGGTTACTCTTTCAGAGGAATTTTCAATATCCATGGTATCCGTGCTCATCTGGCGATTTAAACGCCCGTTTAATGCCAAGCTTCGACGGGATTTATCGTACTTTATACCCATTCCAAGATCCAATACTGTTAACAATTCTTCTGTTCTGTCTTCATTATCTGGGGCAAATGTAACGTTATTACTGTAATCCTCGGCAATTTGCCCCTCTATCTTTAGACTCAGTCCTTCATAAGGAGGGAATTCATAAGCGTTTGCAGACACTGTGAAAAAAAGCAAAAAAGCCATACTTCCTGGTATGGTTATTAACAATAAATTACGGATAGTCACTTTCAAATAAGAAAAGAATTGTTTAATTAATGGATTATTATTAAAACTAGTAAGCAATAAAATATATTTTCAAAAAAGACAGCTGCCGTATCCTATATATTAAGGAATATTCTTTCACATTATTTATCGCTGCCTTGTTCAATTTTTAATCATAAATCAAGTCAGGATTTCTATAATTGTCCCGCACCAAACACCATAAGCATTTATATTATATAAGAAATATGTAGGGAAGATAAATAGTTGCGACATATAGTGTATATAGAATAACATAATCATGGGGGGGAAAATATACATGCATCGCGATATGATTTGATATTTCAAACAACAGCCAGCGCGCTTTTATTATTGATAGTTTTCATAAACCATTCTGATTCCTGCATCAAGCCCTATCTTGGGTCTCCAGCCTAATTTCGCGATCTTTTCTATCCCCAGAAGTTTTCTCGGAGTCCCTTCAGGCTTCGATATGTCCCATCGTATTTCCCCCTTATATCCGACAATATCTTTCACCATTGAGGCTAGTGTTTTGATTTGAATGTCCTTACCGGTACCGATATTAATGAGCTCCCCTATGTCGCCCGAATCATATCGCTGCATCAGAAAAATGCATGCCTCCGCAAGATCATCCACATAAAGAAATTCCCTGTAAGGCGAGCCGCTTCCCCAAAGTGTAATATGGTCATCATAGATACCGTATTTATTTAGAATGCCGCTTATAATATTTACATCAGATATCCCGGTATTCTGCTTGTATAAGCCGCCGTATCTGCTCAGGTCCTGGCTGATTAAATCATACTTTTTTGTTTGCAACAGTTTGGCAAGATGGAATTTTCTTATTAAAGCCGGGAGTACATGAGAGGTTTCCAGGTCATAGTTATCATTGGGACCGTAAAGATTCGTCGGCATTGCAGAAATAAAATTGGTTCTGTACTGTTCATTATAATAGCTGCACAATTTTATGGCTGATATTTTTGCGATGGCATATGGTTCATTGGTAGGTTCAAGGGGGCCGGTCAATAAATAATCTTCGCTTATCGGCTGCTGTGCGAATTTCGGATAAATGCAGGAAGAGCCCAGATTTATCAGCTTTTTGACCCCATGCTTATATGCCGCATGTATAACGTTTGCGGCAATCATAATATTTATATATATAAAATCAGCCTTATAGGTATTATTTGCCAATATTCCGCCTACCTTGGCGGCAGCCAGAAAAACGTATTCCGGTCTTACCTTATTAAAAAATGCTTCAACATCATCTTGTCTGGTAAGGTCCAGTTCTCCGTGTGTACGTTTGACAATACTGGAGTACCCCTCGGCTTCAAGTTTTCTGACGATTGCTGACCCGACCATTCCTCCGTGTCCGGCAACATAAATTACAGAAGATGTGTTCATCAGACCCGGTCTCCCTTCCCTTATTCAGGCCCTTTCCTATCTCCAAGGGACTTATTATTCCTTATCCATCTGATGTCATGGTTATGTAAGATCTTTTCTCCTTCCCCGGGAGAAGAAATACCCGCCACTTCCATATCCGCGTCAACCATAATTTTAACGAGTTCCTGAAAAGTGACCCGCGGTCTCCAGTTGAGCTTTGCACTTGCCTTGGATGCATCAGCCAGAAGATTGTCCACCTCCGCAGGCCGGAAATATTGAGGATCAATGGCAATCACGGTGTCCCCTTCCTTTAAGTGGGCTGATTTAAAAGAGCGAACAATGCCTCTTTTGTCTAACCCATGTCCCTGCCATTCAATTTCAACGCCTGCATATTTAAAAGCAAGTTCAACAAACTCGCCTACGGAATGACTTTCCCCTGTACCAATCACGTAATCATCGGGCGTGTCCTGCTGAAGAATGAGCCACTGGCACTCCACGTACTCTGGCGCAAAACCCCAATCCCTTTTTGCATCAAGATTGCCGAGATAAAGCTTCTTCTGTTTCCCGGCGATAATATTGGCCACCGCCCTGGTGATCTTTCTTGTTACGAACGTCTCCCCTCTTCTGGGTGATTCATGATTAAAAAGGATGCCGTTGCACGCATACATGTTGTATCCTTCTCTGTAATTCACCGTCATCCAGTATGAATATACTTTTGCGGCAGCATAAGGGCTCCTGGGGTGAAAAACAGTCTGTTCATTCTGTGGTGGAGGTGAAGAGCCGAACATTTCAGATGAAGAAGCCTGATAAAACCTTGCTTTGGAGCCGCTTCTCCTGACGGCGTCAAGCAGTCTCGTTGTGCCGAGCGCAGTTATGTCTCCGGTGTACTCAGGGATGTCAAAACTGACTCTAACATGACTTTGAGCGCCGAGGTGGTAAATTTCATCAGGCTGAATATTATATATGATATTTGTGAGCTGTCCCGAATCAGACAAGTCCCCGTAATGCAGAAAAAGCCTTGCGTCAGTTGAATGTCGGTCGACATACAGGTGATCAATTCTCTTTGTATTAAAACTGCTCGCACGGCGGATGATCCCGTGGACTTCGTACCCCTTTGATATCAACAGCTCAGCAAGATAGGAACCATCCTGACCGGTTATCCCGGTGATCAACGCTTTTTCCATCTGATCTCCTCACTTATTATTCGTAGTAAAAAAGCCTGTTCATTATTTTTCTCGTCACGGGTTTCCAGGTTCTTCGATTATAACCGTATTATTGCCTTCCCCCTGCAAATCATTGCGACAGGACCGGTAATTACTCAGCACAGAATTACAATACGGCACACTATTATACTCTGCCAGCCGCCCGGAATACCATTATTGTATGGTAAAATACACTTAATGCTCAGGATTAAAATCTGCGGAATAACCAATATTGAAGACGCTTTTGCCGCGATAACCTGCGGTGCGGACGCACTCGGATTTGTCTTTTATGATAAAAGTCCCAGGTCGGTAAAACCCGATACCGCACGGTCAATAATATCTTCTCTTCCGCCGATAATTACGACCGTAGGGGTCTTTGTTGACGAGGACATAAAAAATCTTGAGAATATAGTTTCATATACGGGACTGGATATAGTACAGCTTCATGGTTCCGAACCTCCGGAATATTTCAATCTCAGTAAAAAATCCATCAAGGCCATAAGGGTAAAAGACCTCTCGGATCTCGATCTCTTACATCAGTACACGGCAGCGTCTGCATTTCTTCTGGACACCTTTTCCCCTGACTCTATAGGTGGAACAGGGCACGTTTTCAATTGGGAAATCGCTGTTGAAGCAAAGAAAATAGGCCGGATTATTCTTGCCGGGGGTCTTACTCCTGATAACATCGAAGAGGCGGTAAAGCTGGTCCAACCCTACGCCGTGGACGTGGCTTCCGGGACAGAGGGAAATATTAAAGGGAAAAAAGACCATACTAAACTGAGATTATTCATCGAACGGGCCAGAAAAGCTTCTTTAAAACATTATTCATAATGAATGATCCTGCGCAGCCAGCATTCACCCCTGCCACCGATAAGATTCCAGTCCGGAAATCCTCGATTGAAAACGTGCTGGGCATTCCTTTTACGGAAAACAATAAAGTCCGTCTGCTAAAGAGCGGCCGCGAAACCTTCCAGACAATTCTTGATCTGATCTCTGCGGCAAAGGAAATCATCTGTATTGAATTTTACATCTTCAAGGACGATGACACCGGGAAAAAACTGGCCGCGATCCTCAAAGAAAAGGCGATGGAAGGTGTGGCAGTTTACCTTCTATATGATCATTTCGGTTCCTTCCTGACATCCAGACGCTTCTGGTCCGACCTGAAAAAATCTGGAGTTATGGTAAGGGTGTCTCATCCATTCAAATGGACTGCTCCCCGGGAATACATGTATCGCAACCATAAGAAACTGTTGATAATAGACGGGATAAAGGCGGTAACAGGAGGGTTTAATATCGCGGACGAGTATCACGGCTATTTGAGAAAAAGGAAAATAACATGGCGCGATACAGGCATCTATCTCGAGGGGCCTATTGCTTCATCCCTGCTTAATATGTTCCAGAAAAGCTGGTCCACCTGGAAAGGTGAATTAATAAACTGGCAGCCCGGTAATGAAACCTATTCCGGGGGCGTGTCGGTCATACCGATATTTGCCAATTCAGGAAGGGCGCGGAGGCGGATGAGGAGGCTTCTAATTTACAGCATCAGAAATGCCAGAAGTACCATTCTTCTTACGACCGCTTATTTTGTTCCGAGTAAAAGAATTCTTCGGGCACTTCTCCACGCGGCACGAAGAGGCGTATCTCTTAAACTCCTGCTTCCCGGCAGCAGTGACATACAATCAGTCCTTTACGCGGGA
>JBFLYJ010000029.1:0-15340 GCA_040756635.1 Nitrospirota bacterium | reverse complement strand
GAAGCAAGCCAGTCAGCGAGAGTCTCGGGACGGTGGAAAGAAAAGACTGGGCGCGATCTCGGATCAGGGTCTAATCTATTAGTAAATTGAGTCTCTTCATCTGTAGATTCATAAGCATAGGGGAGTGGATGCCCCCAAGTGGGTAATCCATCCGGAAGACCTTTGGTATATTTG
The DNA here is from genome assembly GCA_040756635.1 of Nitrospirota bacterium. GTDB lineage: Bacteria > Nitrospirota > Thermodesulfovibrionia > UBA6902 > UBA6902 > UBA6902. The sequence goes on along the minus strand of JBFLYJ010000029.1, from coordinate 15,166 downwards.
CCGGACTGGACTTCTACTCCAGAGAGGGGAGTTCCTGTGCGTTTGGCCTCTATTACCCCGGCTGCCTTGCCATCTATATAAAAAAGGTAGTCAGCCTCGCCGTAACCGGACTTTAATGGGAAATACCTGAGAACAACTCCCCGGTGAGCGTGTATGTTGGCGTCCTTGTAATCGCAGACATGCCAGCCAGCCTTTTCAAGCATATCGTCGATTACTTCACGGGCTTTATCTTCAGGTTTGATAACCATTTTCCCCTTTATAAATGCACGCTTAATATTAATCTAACTTAATCAAAACAGCAAGAGGATTATAATCAGGTGATTAAAATCGGGAAAGCTCGGCAGGCAGAAAGTCAGTCTTCAGCGACCAGCCATTTTAAACATACTTGTTCTATACGCGTACTGCTCATCTCACTGATCTTTCGTCATCCCACATGTCACGATAGGCGTTGACATACGAAACCGTCGCGGCAGGGTCTATTTCGAAGTAATAGCGGCAGAGTTTCTTATACCACAGCAGCATCTGGGCATCGAAGCAAAAATCGAGCATACCGTCAAGCAGCCGCTCAATCTGCCTGGGATCACGGCATTGAGATTGGAATATGGCTTCAACTTCAAGCGCATACTGCTGTTCAGCTTTACGCGCAAGCTGCTGCCGGGCTAATGCAAGTTCGCCAATAGACTGAACAAGTTCTTCCATTTGTCGTTCCATTTTATTTTTCAATCGCCGCCAGCTTCCTGCGTCTGTTTTTTCAGAAGGGCTCGCCCTTTTTCCGTCAGCCGGTATTTCTGCAAGCGACTATTCGGCTTATCTGAAATAGTCATTTCCATTAAGCCCTCTCGTAACAAAGGATTGATAAATCTATTCCTGAATTTTGTCCGGTTTGTCCATTTAAATTTCTTTTGAATATCCTGAATCGCTTTTACATTTGAGCAAAAAGACAATGTATCTACTACTTCCTCCTGACTTAGTCCCGACTTGGTCCCAACTTAGTCCCGACTCTGGCTGTAACTTGGCGCCGACTTCCGGGGTGACTTCCCCGGTAATCTCCGGGGTAGTTGAAACTTGGCAGCGACCCAGTATCTGTATAAATTGTCCGCGACTCTGGCGAAATTTTGGGGATGCCCAGTGAATCGGCAACGCCCTTCAAAGCTGAGAGGGCTGCGATTGTCTGTTGATCAATCTTCCCTGATAAGTCGAACAATATGTTGCTCATAGATCATCTTTGCTGTTTCAAGGTTCCGCTGATTGCCTGTTGCGAGAAGATCTGCGTAAATAAGCAGCGGATGCACCAAGTCGTCGGGTAGCTTATCCTCTAATGGTTTCCAAAACCTTTCCAGAATCTCAACATCTCCCGTTATGTCTGTCTTGAGTCGGTTCTCAAGCAGAAGCTGGTTAAGATACTGTGTTGCTGTATAAATCGTTATCAGCTCTGGTTTAAGATATTGCGTTATTTTCTCTGCTGCAACCTCTCCACCCCACTGCGCTTTGAGCGGATCCAGCTTCTTCTTCTGCCACCAACCCAGTTCCCCCCTATACCGGCCGAGAATCTGTTTGGGCCTTAACTGCTCCGGATATGCTGTCACCCACCGCTGCAGGAGGGTTTCTTTTTGTGTCAGCTTCAGCCCGAGCTTACCCATGTCAATAAGAAAGCCTAACTCCTTGAGCTCTTTGATTATCCAGTCAACAGTCCCAAGCGCCACACCAGTGGCAGCAGCGATCTCCCGGTAGGTATTCTTTTCCATACCGGGATTGCATATGAAACCAAATATAATCTTGAGGCCTGCTGCTTTGAATACCCTTTTGACAGTGACTTGGCCAACTGGCTCAAGAGGCCTGTTGCCTTTTATGAAGATATAGACAGGAGGCTTATTAATAAATGCATTGCCGGCAGTATCGATGAAATCAATCCCCTTATCTCTCAACTCCTCTGCCATCATAGGGTTCACATGCTTTGCTATCAGGAAAGAAGGGTATTGCAGCTTCTCTCTGTTCAGAAGCAACATAAGCTGTTGAGTCTTAGTTACTGTTGTTTTGATATCAGCACAATAATTAAGCTCTTTTCCATGCAAAGTCATTCTTATTAGACGGTCAGGCTGAAACCCTACCACGTTGATAAGATCCGGCGCTAATATCTCGATCTTTGTCTGTTCCGGCATAATCTTCCTTAATGCCTCGACAGCTCGCTGCAGGATTTCTTCTTCAATATATTTCTTATCTCTGTTCATTGTGTTCACTTTAAAACAGTGTTCATTTATAAAGAACATAACAGAAATATGAACGCAAGTCAAGTTTCCTGTAATTATCTGTCAAGCCAAAATAGAAATGTCCAGTCTACCATTTTTAGATTTAGAACTTGTCGTACTGTTGTAACGGTTTATTTCTAAAAGGAAAGAATTCAGTGTATAATTACTATCACTTGAATACCAGTTTCGCTATACACAAGTTAATTAAGTATGGCGTGTTATTAAATCAATTATATAAGCCATGAAATCACAAGACGGATTATTGAGAGCCTAGTGAATATTGTTGTTCCTGTACAAATCCTCTGAATACGCAGTTATAGGCCTCAAACCCCTGCCTTCATATTCAAGTGTTCTGAATAAGTAGCCAAGAAATGATCCTGAATATCGGTAGCGACGTATGCAACTCTCAATGCGCTTTTGGATCAAAGGTTCGTATCCCTTCCATGAAGATATTTTAGGATTACGTTCGACCCACTCATCAATAGTGAACCTGACTAGCTTAATAATTTCCTCCTTGGCTATGACGTTTCCTCTTTGAGCAATCCTTACTAACGCAATACTTATGATGTCCCGCGAATCTTTATCGTTTTTGTCTTCGGAAGTAAGAAAGGTATATAACTTGCTGTGGTACTTCTGAAGGATAATGCCAACCTCGGCTTTCTTCCGATACGATTTTTTCTTGCTCCTCGCAGATGCAATCCATTTCCTTTGAAATTTTCGGTTTAAAGCACGCGTAAACCTGTCCCAATCTATGCCGCCAGTCTCCGCTCTTACATTTTTCTGTACAAAGCGATAAACATGTGGAGCATATTTACGTATCCAAGAACTGTTGAATGTATCAGGCCGCTTCTCTATCAGCAATTCGTCTATAGTTTTAACAGCAGAATCAAAATCCATTGCATCCCTTATAACAAAATATCAGTGATTGAATTTGTTCTATTATTTGGGTTTTTAAAAAAAAGGGACAGTTACAAAACTTCTGTGGCAGAATTGTAGCAAAAACTACAGAAAAAGCGGTAGGGCAAATTACATGTCTGTCAAATTACATGTCTATTTCATTTGAATCTTAATTACTTAAAGCTTTTCTATCTATTCGTTAACTTATCTTTAATTCTTGCCATTACTTCTTCAAAAGGAATAGTTTTCACCTTGCCCTCTTTAAGATCTTTAACCCGCCTTTTCAGCACAGACAGTCTGCTTCTGATCCGGCTCTGAGTAAAACCCATAAAGGTCATTTCCCAGAGGCAGTGGGCTACGATTTCTTCCTTTGTCATCTTTTTCAGAACTTTATTATCCACCTCATATCCTAGCCATTTTGACCATGGGGAATACTCAATCGCATATGATTGTTTAGTACCTTTTTCAGTGCATACACCGCTGACACAGAAATATGCGTTCTTCCCTCTGCCGGCTTTCTTTATATCAATAACCATCCCTTCTTTGTTGTGTCTGGATCTCATGGGTTTTAGCGTTTGGAATACATTCTTGTATCTATTAATAATTTGTTTCTGGTCAGGGTAAAGCCTCAGCAACGCCTCTTTAATATCTTTAAAAGCGCATGCTTTTATTATATCTTTGAATATTACCTTTCCACTTTTATTCTTATGAATTGTCATTCTGGGCTATTCTGAAAAATATTATTTCGAATGCCGTTTATATCCAGAGGCATAAAATATCTATCTCTCCTCAAAGAAGCATGTGAGGTAATTTTTGTGCCAATCGGCCCATAAATGGCCCCTTTCGGGAAACTGTTTTTATGGTAAGCATTGCTTCACTTTGTCCTGCTTTTCGGGTTTGTGACGGGTTTGACGGGTTTATGACGGGTTTCTTCATCCTCTTTCGCTGACGGGTTTGACGAGTTTATGAAGGGTTTAGCTTTAGCAATAATGTAGTGAGTTGCCCGTCCGGAAGTCCCCACTTTCTCTAAAACACCCATCTCTGTAAGTTGTCGAAGTTCCCTTAGCGCAGTGCTTTCAGAAGTCTCTGTCATGTCCCTATATTCACCTGTGCTGATCCGCTCTTTATCCTTCACATACTTGACCGCCTTTAGCTGCCGTTTATTCAATCCGAGTCTGCTCAACATGCTCTCAGTAAAAATATCCCTTGCAAGAATTGTCCTGAATTCCATTCCTCGCACTGATACAAATTCCGGCTCCGGCAATCCCTGAGCTTTGCATTGTTTAATTATTTCCAGGATTCCTGAGCCTGCTTTCTGTATGTAATTAGCAAGATAAAGAACCCCTGCCAGCAAAGGATTATTCGGATAAGAAGTGTGAGGTTTCTTAAGGTCATCTATGCTCAACTGGTTAGGCAAACTTCCTGAATTCCATATCTCAAGACGGTCTGTAAAAACCATAACTTGTATGCCGGCGGTTGTATTGTAATCTCTGTGAGCAACAGCATTTACAATTGCCTCATGGATTGCAAACACAGGTATTTCATATGGTCTGCTTACCTGTGCTGTATTCTCTTGCTGAATGACGGGCAGTCTTATTGCGTCCAGTACAAATGCGACTGATTTATCTATCTGCTCAAAAAGGTCTCCATTATAAATGTGATAGGAAGTGAAAGGTTTCTCAACCTCCGTGCTGGGAAACTGAAGACATTTTATTTCTGCCTGAAGAAAATATTTGTGAGGATTTTCCCCGAATAACAGGACAGCAGCATTGGTCAGTTTGCCGGATTTTAAAAGATTGAGATGAGTAAGAACATCTTTGACCGGCGAAGTTAAGTCCAGTGAAAAATTACGCTGGCTTTTTGCAGTCCGCAAGAATCTCATGACCTTATCCTCATCGATGTCCTTGAAACCGGCCTCCTCACAAACAACGCTATCAAAGGTCTGTCTTCCGACAATTCCTTTTTCACGAAGGAATTCGATTAGGCTTTCATAAATACAGGTTTTTAATTCGGGGATAGTGTTGAACCTTTTATACTTATATCCGGCCTCCTCATCTCTTATTTCACTGATTAACCTCTTCAGTCTTTTGTCACGTTTATTGTCATCCTTCCCTTTGATGTAAATCAGGACATCCTTGCTGTTTCTCTGGGCCTCACGAAATTCCTGTTCTGTTGCGGAAAGACTATTTTTGCTGACTGCTCCATATTCATTTCCCAGGACTCCAATGTAAATATCACATTTACGAACTTCATCAATATAGGTTGTTTTCGCAGATTTGCTTTTTGCCGGAGAATCTTCAAACAAAAAAACTTTGAAATGTTCTTTCAATAATACATTCTCAGCGATTAGTTCCTTCACAGCAAACCTATCTTCTTTTATTTCTTTCTGAACTCCGCTTATAAAGATTTTATATTTCATGCTTAATTCTTATTCCTATTCTAAGTTCGTACTATTATATACCAGAAGTAATATCGGGAGAGAAAGTTTCTACCGTTCTGCATGCCAATCGCTCACATAATTGCTTTTTCTACATACCCCAGAGCCTTATATGCCTTAAGCCGTCTCTTGTACATTTTAAGAAGGACGGGTATGTTATCATCAACATAATCATAAATTCGCACTTCTGTTTTTCCCTGATATAAACGGTGAAGCCTGCCTGCGTATTGAACCATCTTACCCTTGAAGGAAAACGGCATAGCGATAAAAAGTGTATCAAGCCGGGGATCGTCAAATCCTTCGCCTATGTATTGTCCGGTTGCAAGGATCAACCGTTCCTCGGTATCGGGAATCGATTCAAGTTTTGATAACATTTCTTTTCTTGTACCGGCTCTCATGCCGCCATGAAGAACGATTATATGTTTTACGAATTTCTCAAGCTTCTGTTTCAATATCTCAAGGTGTTCTTTTCTTTCAGTAAGGACAATAGGCGACCGTTTTTCTTCAAGCGAATTCAGTATGTCTTCGAATATCATATGGTTACGATTTTCATCTGTTATCAGCGGCTGCCAGAGGCTTTGAATGTTATCTCCATCCGACCATGGGTATGCAAAACTCGTAGTCCTCGTAATCAGACGGTATTTCAATAATGAATCCGTCGCTTCTTTACGTGTTGTGACTTTATACCGAATTGGTCCACACTGCATGGTAATGATCGGCTGGTGACCGTCACGCCTGTAAGGAGTAGCTGTCAGCCCGACAATATATTTTGCATTTGCCTCCATCATGACGCGCTCAAATGAAAAGGCCGAGACATGGTGACATTCATCAACGATTATTTGCCCATAGTTTCTGATTCTGGGATCTACTTCCCCCTTCTTGTCCAGGCTTTGAATCATTGCGACATCAATAGAATTGGTTGCCTTATTCTTCCCTGCGCCGATTTGGCCAATTGATCCAATGGTGATGCCAAGTAACGCGGCAATCTGTGTTCGCCACTGTTCAAGAAGCGGTTTACGGTGAACAAGTACAAGGGTATTTACTTCTCTTTCAGCAATTATTTTTATTCCTATCACTGTCTTGCCGATGCCGGGCGGAGCGACGAATGTCCCGGTCTCATGTTTGAGTAATTCTCTATAAGCTTTCTGCTGTGTTTCAGTGAGATCTCCGATAAATGCGAGCTGAACTCCATCTCCATTAACGCGCTTATCCTGAATATTGAGTGTTATCTGATTGACCGAGCAGAGTTGATAAAGATCTCCCGCGCAACCGCGGGGGATTGTGATGTAACCCTGAAGTTCTTCTGAACAGCAGACAACTCTTGGCGTTAATGCCGTTGAAAGCCTCATGCTCTGCTTCTTGTAGAATTCAGGATTTTGAAAGGCTGCAAGTCTTTTAATTTTGTTTAGAAACGGTGATGGCAACCCATCTTTCTTGATGTATATCCGGTTTGCAAGGACAGCGTTTATTGTTGAAGGAAGTTTACAGGAGAGTTTATCAAATATTGGATTGACTGACGAAGACTTCTCCCATGGCCTTATTTCTTCATCGGTCTGGCTCATGCTTATGTCCATTATGTCCTTTTCTCTGGTGACTTGTTCAATAAAGGATCGAACGTCATTGATGGACAACTTGTTTATTCCTGACAGATAAGCCCATTGGTCAGGATATGGGATAAAGTTGTCATTAAGAAAAATACTGTTGCCCTTCTCCATCGGAGCTTTCTGCAGGGGAAGGGCAATGAGGTTGCCAAAACCGCCCTTGGGCAGTGTGTCCTGATTAGGAAACAATCGGTCATAGCTTTTCATCTCAAGCTCGTGTCTTTGAGTCATTGTTTCTGTTATCAGGTAACTTCCAAGCTGTCTGGCAAGAAAAGCACTGACCGGTTCGGAAAAGAATATCCAGACATGTCCTCCATTCCCTGAACGCGACCTTTCAAGAGAAGCGGGAATATTATTATTACGGCAGGTCGTCAGGAAGGCCTTTGAATCTGCCTGCCAGTTTTGTTTATCAAAATCAACGGCAAGAAAATAGCATGTCTCATCTTCGAGCATTGGATAAACGCCGATGGTGTTATAACCTTCAAGATGTTTTTTGATGACATCATTGCTCAAAGGCAACAATTTTCTGTTATCACATTCAGCGCATTTCACAGAGGGTTTCTGACATGTTCCCCTCAACCATTCGTTTTCACATACAGGACTGTAACCGACAACGCCGGTCTTTTTGCTTGTCCACCGTTTTGGATAAACATCCTCCCTGCCCCGGAACAGGCTTCGAAATAAAGCTATCTTCTTGTCTGGTGAAGATTGAGTAGTTACGGATGCTGCCGATGATGAGAAAGGAACGCTTTCAATATTAGTAAGTGCGGTTTGTAATTCTTCTAATTCGTTAACGAGCTGTTCCCGCTCGGCATCTATCTCTGTTAGCCGCTTTCTGATAGATGAAATGGCATTAATAATGTCTTCTCTCTTTTGAATGAGCATAGTATGTTAACTCATAATGCAGTCTTAATATATTACAGTTACATATAATTTTTCATAAACAATCCAGCGAACTCCACCCGGAATATCTCCCTATATATATTTAATATGTAATGTCATGACAAAATCAGGAAGGGATGTTGTTTGATTAGTCTGTGACAATATCAAACCCAGTTAGTATGTTGACACTAAGAGGAAGAAAAATGTAAGATGAAAATCAGACAATTTCTCGTTGTGATTGCTAAAAGAATTATTACAGAAATCATGTCGGGACTTTGTCGGGACTCTAACTGAAAAATGCCAAAAAAATGACCATTTTGATACACCCAAAAACCATATAAAACAATTAGTTGGCAGTTTTTAACGGGTTTTGGGAGCAGGATGTCGGGGGTTCAAATCCCTCCGCCCCGACCAGTAATTATATTGCTTTCCATTTCCAACCCACCTCCGGAATTCTGTCGTCCTGCAGCACGGAATGCCCCGGAACTGTAAAATCGGCCATAGCATCAGCCACACGGGATTTCTAAATTACGGAAGTCAGCCTTCTATTACCTAAAGATATATAGCAAATTGTGCGATAAATATATGAAACAGCAGTGTGGTCAGGAGGTATGTAAGAAAAATATGGAAATACCATTGCTTTTCGGCAGATATCTTGTCCGTCACGGAAAGATAACAGAAGAACAACTCTCTGATGCTACGAAGGCCCAGAATGAAATTAACAAGGCTTTTGCGGTTATAGCTATAGAAAATGATTTTATTACACTTGATGATCTGAAAAAGGCCCTGGCCTTTCAGAGAAAGGAAGGTATCAGATTCCGGGAGGCACTATTGCGGCTGCAGATTGCAGATGATAAGACCATAGAAGAAATTGATAAAACCGTGGTTGAAAAAAGTGTGAAATTGGGAGAGATCCTTGTTATAAGGGGACTGCTCGAAGAAAACGAACTCAATAATATACTGAATGAATTTAAGGAAAAGGGGACATTGGAGTTATTGTGAATATTAACTGGAAAGTCTTAATGATAGGCATACTCGTTCTTACAACTTTTTCTGCTGGCGTTGCGTATTCGAAAGATGGCGAGAATATGGATGTTGTCCTTGTCATGGACAGTTCCGGAAGCATGAAGAAGACAGACCCTATGTCTCTGAGAATTCCTGCAGCAAAGATGTTCATTTCTCTATTAGGTAAAAACGACAGGGCAGCGGTTGTCAGCTTTAGCGATACCAGTTACCCGATAATCAATTTAACCCCTGTAGACAATGATATCAATAAGGACCGCTTATTCAAGGCAACTGATAAAATCAGCTCAACCGGACTATTTACAAATCTGTATGACGCGTTTAAGGGGGGACTTGGCGTTTTATCCGAAGGACAAAAAAATGATCGGGCCAAAATTATCGTGCTGATGTCCGATGGCATGATGGACGTCGGCGATACCGATAAAGACCTGGAACTGGTCGGTAAGATAAATAACGAGTTGGCCGGTACCTTTGAAGACAACGGGATAAGGGTTTACACAATCGCCTTCACGGAGCAGTCAGACAGGATTCTTCTTGAAAAAATATCAAAAAGGACCGGAGGGTTTTACAATCTGGCCATTACTGATAAGGATTTACATCTCATATTTACTTCAATTTTTGAAAGCCTGAAAAGTCCTGATATGGCACCCATGAGCGAAAACGGGTTTTTAATAGACCGTTCCATAGAAGAAGTTACAATTGTTGCAACAAAGGGATCACCTCAAACTCAAATACAGCTCAACTCACCGGACGGTATTAGTTATTCAAATAAGGAAAGCTCCACCGGTATCGGATGGTTTGTCTCTGATAATTTTGACATGATAACCATCAAAACTCCTGCAGAGGGTAGGTGGGAAATTCTTTTCAGCACAGGAGAAAATAACAAGGCATACATAATCACAAATCTGAAACTTCAGACCAATTTCGATCAATTATATTCAACCTTTGGGGATCCGCTCGATGTCAATATATGGCTTGAAAAAGATGGCAACACTATAAAGGAACAGGCGGTCCTGGATAGATTTAAAATTTACCTTGAATTAACTGATCCTGACGGCAAGGTGACTAAATTAGAACCATTTAGCAAGGGGGAAGGTATATTTACAAGAAACATCACGCCGTTTACTCCCGGGAACTATAAATTGAGAATTGTTGCACAAGGTAACACATTCGAGAGGGAAAAGGCGTTTGTTTTTAATATCGCCGACGCTAAGGAATCCAGAGAAGATATTCTGACGAAACGGAAAAAAGCAAGCAATGCCGGTGAAAAAAAAGGTCTTATCAAAGCAGGAGAGAATGATAACAATAACATTTCATGGAAAAAAGTGTTAATGCAGTTTGTCCTTATTAATCTAATCCTGGGGACAATAGCTTTAGTCTATTTCAAAAGGAAGAGAATTATAAATATCAAAGGAATTGTAACTGCATACGGCAGAACGAAATTTATTGATTTTATAAAGAAAAAGCTTGGTAAAAAAGAGGGTGAATTAGATACAGACAGTGATCATAACATGCAAGATGTCAACAGTGCCGCACATGAGAAGAGCGGGAGCGAAGACGAAATAGAGTCGGAAACCGTTGAAACACTGGAGCAGGACTCAAAAACTGAAAATAAGGAAGCCCAGAAGGAAATAAAGGAAGACTCTGTCGCAGCTGAGCAGAAAGAAGAAGAGTCTCAGATAAAAGAAATACCTCTTGAGGAAGAGAATGAAGGGACGATAAAACTTGAAGAAGAAAAGCCGCTTGAAGAAACGGATGCCGGAACCGGGGAAGTAAAACAGGCAAGTGCAGACGAGAATAATAATGAGGTAACCGAGACTGTTAATGACACCCAGTGGCATGAGGTCGATGATAAGCAGCAAATATTAAGTCAAGACGATTTAAATCAACTTCTCGGGGCCGGAGAAGAAAAAAGTTCTATTGAGGACATCGGAACGCAGGAAACAAGTATCCAATCAGAAGCAGGGGAGGAAGAAACGGTCGGATTAACGAGTGAAAAGGAACAGATTGCAGAAATTGACAATATTACCAAGGATGAAGAAGACGAGGATCTAGATAAAATGTGGCAGGAAGCATTGCAGTCGCAAAGGAATGCAGAAAAAGAAGAAGAGGCTGCAGCTCCTGATGAGCAGGTAACGGCATTAGATATGGAGATTGAAAGACTGGAGAAAATAAACAAACTAAGAAATGACCAGATGACTCATGGAAAAGAAGGGGCTGATGAAATAATACAGCGGGACATGACTGAAAACCAGCAGGATAAGGCATCCGGGGAGATGATTGAGGAAACTACCAGCGACGATATACCCGAGGATATGGACGCTATCTGGCAGGAGGCACTACAACAGCAGAAAGCAGAGAAAGATGGCAAGAAAGACGATAAAGAGGGCATAAGCAGTGATTAGGGTGCCTCCCTTATTATTATTATTTCTTATCCAGTTTCTATTGATTTCCCTGGGATTTTCAATCTTACTATTCTTCCGGTATAAAAAGTTGCGTATCAGGGAGATTCTTGCTCAAGGAGAAGCGAACAGGCTCAGAGATGAGATCAAGAATATGAATCTGCAAAAAGATGAAATGTCTGACTGGGAACAAAAATTTAATGATTTACAAAAGAAATTTGATCACATAAGCACTATAAATGATAAATTAAAGGAATCCATTAATAAACTAATCCCTGAGGCCAAAAGAACAAAGGAGAATGAGCAGGTAATCAGAGATATAGAGGAAAGCTATATTGAGCTTGACGCATATCTAAATTCTCTTAGAAGAGAAAAAGAGCAGCTCCAAGAAAATACAAAAGCATACGAGAAGGATATGCATAACTTGTCTAATAAGCTGCAGCTTTCGGTGCCTCAAGAGGACTATGATAAATTAAATACCAAGAAAAAGAGCCTCGAATTAAAATATGACAAAATAAAGAAAGAACTTGATGAAAAGGTCGGCGAATATAATAGTCTTCTGAAAAATTATTTGTGGCTGGAAAAAGAATATAATGCTTTGTATAACAATATAAGCGATCATGGTTCCTAAACAGTTTGCTATTATCGGATCCTTGGCATAGTATTTCATATGCATGGACTGTTAATCAATCAGTTGATATATTTTACTTATCCCCTGAACAGCTTGCCATATAAGCAACCGATGATTAAAATACATATCGAAGGTTGACAGGCATGTCCGACATCAAATAAAATTATATCCTTGGCAATCAATCGCTGTCAGGCAGACGTGGAGCTATAATGAATGCATGTGTGCGACAGCAGTCGTGAATGCGCCTGTAGCTCAGTAGGATAGAGCAACTGCCTTCTAAGCAGTGGGCCGGGAGTTCGAATCTCTCCAGGCGCGCCAAACAAATTTTGTTGATCAAAATTTGAGCACTCAGCGTTCAGCTATATAATCGTACAGCTGGAAGCTCAGTGCTGATAGCTTCAGTGGTGAGTGTAGCTCAGCCGGTTAGAGCATCTGACTGTGGCTCAGAGGGTCGGGGGTTCGAATCCCCTCACTCACCCCATAATATGTGTAATATTATGTAGCCGATAGCTGTGAACACTAAGCAGGTTGGCTTTTGACGTATTAATTAGTTTGTAGCGCCTGTAGCTCAGTGGACTAGAGCATCGGCCTCCGGAGCCGGGTGTCGGAGGTTCGAATCCTCCCAGGCGCGCCATGAAAAGAATTTTAAGAAAGAATAAATGTTACGCATTACAGAGCAGCACGTCACGTATTGTTGAAGTAAAAAAATAGTGGGCCGTTAGCTCAGTTGGTAGAGCAGCTGACTCTTAATCAGCGGGTCGGAGGTTCGAATCCTCCACGGCTCACCACTATTTTCAGATATTTATAGTTACAACCCATTTCCAGTCCGTAATAAAGCAATCTTAAGGACAAAAAAATAACAGCTCTATAGAAAATAACTGTTCTTATCCCAGGGCGGGTCGATTATCTCCAGGCCAATGCGATGACGCAGATTATGAGGTTGAATTGTCTGAGCCCACTTAATAGTGCATTTTAGCATCAAGGGAGATCCTGCCGGTATATCGACCTTTAGGGAGATGGATTCACCGGCTTGAAAATCGATTGAAGTTTCAAGGAGATCCGTTAATATATTGACACCTGTTTCAGACAGATTCTCTATCACGCCGAAATAGCATTCGTCATGGTATGTTATTTCGGCCTTATAGCCGGCAATAATTCTTTTATAGCGCCGATTATTCATTCAGGTGTCTTCTTTTATCGGAGTATTGATTTAACCAGTATACCAAAAAAACAATCAGATAAGGCAACAAGGACATATTATTGATGATCAATTTCATATAGAAGCTCAAGATCTATTAACAAGTCCGGCCAAGACCCTAAAAAATTCTTCAATAACGGTCTCTGACAGACTCACAAGATGGAGGAGTTTTCTATTACATGGATTTCAGTATAATGAGACAAACGGTGAGCGATACAGCTTAAGTCTGCTTTTTCGAGGCAGGAATGTAAGGTTTTTGTTGAGCTAGGTCGGAAGGTTTGTTATAAGAATTGCAGTTTGCAAAATGAAAATCGGATATGGGGAATGCGCATTAATTTTCATTCCCTTGAAATTAATAATTGTTATAATAAACAATGCTTTTCACTTCTGAGATATTTATTTTCCTGTTTTTACCATTAGTAATCATCTGCAATTTTGTATTAAGCGAAAAACACAGAAATTTTCTTCTGCTATTGGCCAGTCTGTTCTTTTATGCCTGGGGAGAACCTGTATTTGTTTTTCTCATGATTGCCTCAATTACAATCAATTATTTTTTCGGTATCTTATTGGAAAAAGATGGAAATAAAAAAATTCTTCTGGGATTATCGGTGTCATTTAATCTTGCACTCCTTATTTTTTTTAAATATACAAACTTTATTGTCGAAAACATAAATAATCTATTAATTTTTTATGGGATCAATAAAATAGAGTTTTATTATGTCAAATTGCCGATTGGAATATCTTTTTTTACATTTCACATATTGTCATACATCATAGATGTTTATCGGAAAGATGTGTCGGCACAGAAAAATCCCCTCGATCTTGGGCTATATATTTCTTTTTTCCCGCAATTAATTGCAGGACCGATCGTGCGATATCATGACATAGCACATCAGCTTAAGCACAGATTCATAACTAATGAGAAAGTGATATACGGTATTAAAAGATTTATCATTGGATTCGCAAAAAAAATAGTGATTGCCAATAGTATGGGGCACATAGCAGATAAGATTTTTGCTCTTGAAGCGTCAAACATTACCTGCAGCGTAAGCTGGATAGGCGCAATATGCTATTCTTTACAGATTTATTATGATTTTTCTGGATATTCAGAGATGGCAATAGGACTAGCAAGAATATTCGGCTTTCATTTTCTGGAAAATTTCAATTACCCCTATTTTTCTCAAAGCATTAAGGAGTTTTGGAGAAGGTGGCACATATCTTTATCTTCCTGGTTTAGAGACTACTTATATATACCGATTGGTGGCAGCCGTAACGGCAAGGGAAAAACGTATAGAAATTTATTAATTGTTTTTCTCCTGTGCGGCTTATGGCACGGATCCAGTTGGAATTTTATTATATGGGGGCTATTCCATGGTTTTTTCCTCGTGTTGGAAAGAACTAGATTCGGCATTTTCATTGGCAACATGTGGCAACCTTTCCGACATATTTATGCTCTTTTTGTTGTTATCACGGGATGGGTATTTTTTAGAGCAGACAACTTAACTCATGCATTGAACTACTTAAAGAATATGTTTGGCATGGGACACGCAACATCATCGCTGAAGGTCTCTATGTTTTTGACCAATGAGACACCTATAATTTTAATAATCGCGTTAATTGGGATGATCCCTGTAATTCCAAATTTAGCTAAGGCATTATACCGTTATTCACAAAAAGAATCCTTTTTCTACGTCGAGGCATCCCTTCATCTGACAATTTTTTTTATTTCCATTACATGGTTAATAAACTCTTCATATAATCCATTCATTTACTTCAGGTTTTAAATGCGGAATAAAATATTCATATCAATATTTTTAGCAATATTATGCCTACCGGTATTTCAAGGACT
>JBFLYJ010000289.1:0-4612 GCA_040756635.1 Nitrospirota bacterium | reverse complement strand
TCTTCCTGACATTCCCGTTGTACAGCACTCCGATCTCGGACTGGATCTTCGTGAAAGACCTCGGTGTGCGGCTGAGCCCGCTGATAGCTTCAATGGTGCTCTTTCTGCTCCCCTCCATATTCCTCGGCATTGTCAGCCCCTATACCGCAAAACTGATGATCTGCAGCCTTCATACATCAGGCAAGACAATTGGGACGCTCTATGCGCTATCAACTTTCGGCAGCATTATCGGAACTCTTATAACTTCGTTCTATCTGATCACGCTGGCCGGGACGAACGCGCTCATCATGGGGCAGGGAATTCTACTTATCGCCTTGGCGATACCCCTTTACTTCAAGAATCTGAGCTGCAGCATAGAACAACCGGGCCGTCCGGCGTTTTGAGCGATAATAGGTGAAATTGGGACACGGGCATAAAGAAAGCAGTCACGATCATTCACATGACGCCCATGGTCATGTTCACGGAATTGTTGATCCGACTATCTTCACGACGGAGCGGGGCATATGGGCTGTTAAATGGTCGTTCTGGGGTTTGGCTGTCACTGCTGTCTTTCAGGTCGTTGTATCCCTGATCTCCGGAAGTGTTGCTCTCCTTGCCGATACGATCCATAACATAGGAGATGCAGCAACAGCAATTCCGTTATGGTTCGCCTTTACACTTGCCAGAAGGAAACCTTCACGGAGGTTCACATACGGCTACGGTCGCGTCGAGGACCTTGCCGGAGTGGCGATTGTGCTAACTATCCTGTTTAGCGCCATTGTAGCGGGGTATCAATCTGTTGACCGGCTCTTGCATCCTCAGAAGGTGGAATATCTCTGGGCTGTTGTTGTCGCATCGATAGTCGGCTTCCTTGGCAATGAAGCTGTAGCAGTTTTCCGCATCAAGGTGGGCAGGGAGATAGGCAGTGCCGCACTGATCGCTGACGGACAGCATGCCCGCGTTGATGGATTGACCAGCATAGCGGTGCTCTTTGGGGCAGTCGGGGTTTGGCTTGGGTATCCGCTGGCCGATCCAATTATCGGCCTTGTTATCACCGCCACAATTCTCCGCATAGTGTGGGATTCCGGCAAAGCTGTATTTATCCGCCTTCTCGATGGGGTTGATCCGGAGGTGGTTGACGAAATCAGACATGCTGTGAACCATGCGCCTGGCGTACAGGACATAAGCGAGATCAGGGTAAGATGGATAGGTCACAGACTCCATGCCGAAGTTAATGTCGCTGTTAAGCCTGAGCTTACGCTTGAACAGGGTCATGAGGTCGCCATGGAGGTGCGTCATCAGCTTCTCCATCACTTGCGGTATCTTTCAAAGGTAACGATTCACATAGACACGCTGAATGCCTCCGGAGAGCGGCATCATGCCACTCCTGAGCATGCCCACGGCAATTTACCGCCCCATACTCATTAGTGACGGTAAGCCCCAGGGTCAAATTAAGGAGATATGACATTATTACAAGACTGGGTTTAATAACCATTTTTATCTTTGCATCTGCCTCAGCGGGATTTGCGGATCACACACATGAGCACCAGCGGCCGGTGACAATACAGATGAAGACTCAACATAAAACAATGGATATCATAAACGAAGAATGGAATGCGGCCCGCAACTTTATAAGGGCGGACGATTTAAAAAGTGCTGATACAGCCCTTAAGACGATCCTTGAGAAGTCTTCGTACATCGAAAAGTTTGAAGGATACCACAACGTCGAAAAACGCACTGAATTCCTTTCCGAGTATCACCTATTCTTGGATCTCGTAAAAGGTCTTCGGGATAAAATTGGTCTGAAATATCGCGCTTCGGTTGATACAGCAATAAGAGAGGTACAGGAAAGCTGTACCCGTTGCCACTCCCTCTTCAAATAGATTGCATCTGTCTCCTAATGTTTAATGGATCATCTGCTTACTTATCACTGTCAGAGCCCCTTTTACCTGAGAAAGAACCTCCCTGTCAACATCGATCTCGTTCACGGCATGCGTAATTTCATATTCATCAGGAGCCCCGACACATATGAATATAACAGGTGTCTTCATAAGCTGATGGAGCAGCTGCTCTGTCACCAGAAAGACATTATCCCCGAGTTCTATGAAGAGCATCCCATTGAAACAATTGATCTTCACATCATCATCTTTGTGTGCTTTATAGTTATCGAATAAGAGTATTACTCCTCCTGAAAAAGCCACGGATTTGTAACAAAAGTTTTTTTCTTTCATGGGTGCCATACGATTCTCCCCAAATGTATTATTGTGCCGCAGGCCCTTGGTTAATCCCTGCTCCTTGTCCCGATCCAGCCGATGAAGGCGCCCCTGACTGAGAATGTGTAGCTGTTGGGGTTCCTCTGGATCTAAAGAGGGTCCCGATACCCAAGTACTGGGTAACGTCGACTAAGAATCCCTTAGACCGTCCCAACGCCTGAGATGTTCTGCCTGAAAAGTCCTCCTCTGTTTTAGCTGAGAGGAAATTATTATAAACATAGCCACCTGAAAAGCTCTTTTGAGTGCTGTAATCCATACTCGACCCGGCAAGCCGGGTTTCTTTCAACATGGTCCCATCGCTCGAAAATTTGCGCGAGTCCACAGTAGCTACTTGTTGCCCATCAGGAGTTTGAACATTTCCTCTTACCTCGAAACTCTGTATATTAGTTCCGAATCCGGAAACCAATACCGGGCTACCATCAGAACCCTTAACGTATTGAAACTTACCGGTATACAATTCTCCATCTGCTCCACGATAACCTCCCTCGAATGAAGAAACATTAAAGGTCTGCTGCCTAATACCAAACTCGCCGAAGCTGCCAATTTTAGTGTCATCTCCATTGCGAACAGTGCTCATATGATTCAGGTCATTTCGGTTATTCTGTTGTGAAACCCCTCCGGACGTCGATTGAGCAAGTGAAATAGGAGCATCCTGTCCGCCTGCCTGTGCTAAATTAAAAGTGGCACCATCCTTAATCTGCATGTTTGGAAACTGCTGCTTAAGTTGGGCGGCTAAAGCCTGGTGATGTTCATTGTTTTTGAGATCCCACGCGCCTTTCATCTCACTGTATATCTGTTTCCCATCACTCGACATAGAAAACGTATGGATTCCATCATTGTTCGCATATTTAATATCAACGCCGTGGTGGTCGCGAAGGAAATTCTGGAAACCCGCCATCGACAGGTTTCCATCTTTGTCACCATATCCACTGGCTACGGCGGCGCGCTCCAGCATTTCGAACTTGCCGAGCTCATCCTGCATCTTTCCGCCTTCGGAAGTGAGAACTCCCCTGTCTCCGAACCCCTGATAAAATTCAGAGGCGGCTATACCCTTAAGCGCAGAGATATTGCCCATATATTGCCCCAAGCTCTCCGCGCTATACCCTTTTTCGTCCATTTTTTTAAGCTCTGCTGCGGCCTGCGTATTATGGAAGTTAGCTCTTTCGGTCAGCATTCCGGCTGTATCCCCATCCCAGTGCTTATTGGCGACGTTCTGAATGGATGCCGAGTCGGCATAACTACGTATGTTCGCCATCTCCGAGAGATACGACGCGTAATGCATTTCACTCCCCTGGAATCCGTGAGCTCTCGCCGTATCATAAGACCTTTGCCAGCCGAGGTCCCCGCCATGCCTTCTGCTTGCCTCGATATTCGAGAATTCGGACGCTGCAGCGGCGACGGCTGTATCGCGATCCATACCGGGATTCTGCTCCTGGTGATAGTCCGCCCGCGAGTTCAATGCATTCCTGTACGCCTGTCTGTCATTGACGCTCCTGATCATTTCAGAGGACGTAGTGGCTGTCAGCATGTCCACCATCCCGCCGCCATTCCCTGCCGCCTTCCAGCTCCGCAATGCCCGATTGTATCCTTCCATGCGGGAGGTGTCCACTTGCCCTGCAAATGCGCCCAGAGCGCCTCCTGGACCGATGGTGGTCCCATACGAGATCGCTTTTTCCTGCTGGTTTGAATGTGCCTGCGCGGCCGTCTCCACTCCTCCCTGATTGTTGATGGCTGTAGCACTCCCTATGTTGACGCTCATATCACCGAGGGCCTGGCCTGTGCCCGCCTTCATCAACTGGGGATCACTCATTCCCCCATAGGCCACATTTGCGCCCATGTCCTTGAATGCCTTGGCCGCCATCCCTGTTGTCACTATATCCGCTCCACCATAAGCCTGGGCCGCCTTGTAATGTGCCGTTGCCTGAGCCATGCGGGCGGCGCCTTCGGTGCCCGTAACAGATCCGGCAGCCTGATTTTGTGTGAGGTTTGTACTGCCTTGAATGCTGCTTGCGAGATGGACCAGGGCCGAATCCGAGCCCTTTGCAATGGCAAAGGCGATCATCGGAACGGCCCACGCCATATATCCGGCCATCGCTACGAGATCGTTTGTGGATTCGTATACAAGAGGCATTGTCCCCATTGCAAAATAGTTTTGGGATGGCGACAGGACGGTTGCGGCGCGGACATTGACTATGAGATTCAGGATCGCATAAAGAGGGGACCACAGCATTAGCCAGAAGAGCATGATGAAATACATATGCAGGGTCTTCCCTCCGAGCGGAGTCAGCATCATGAGGAAGAGTACGGGGAACATCCCGTAGATGAACGCCTCCAGGATCTGTCGTATTATCGGCATGTAT
>JBFLYJ010000288.1:0-4625 GCA_040756635.1 Nitrospirota bacterium | reverse complement strand
GAATGTTCCATGACGGGGCCCACATCTGAACAGATATCCAGAGGCCTATAAGGATACCAACTACCCCCCAGAATATCGAGGAGACGATAAACCCGTTTACCGTCCGGTTGTCGTACTGATAGTCATTCATGATCGAATCCCCCCTTAAAAAGGTTTATAAATAATTTCTGATACTTACTTATTAGCACCAATTCATACGCATTGCAACAAAAATTACAGGGGGTATTCCATCAACCCCTATCCACATTCAGCAATCTCTCGAAATCCCACTCCCTCAAACGATCCTCAAGATCTTTACGCAGGTCCATCCAGACAGGATGAACGACGCACGTACTGCTGAAACTGCAATTTCTTTTGTCCACAGCGCAGATATTCATGGCAACTGTACCTTCCATCGCCTCAACAATATCCAGAAGACAGATCTCTGACGGATTCCTGGCAAGCCGGAATCCCCCCTTGACACCACGGAGTGATTCAACAATGCCGGCTCTGGCAAGTATCTGAAGGATTTTTGCCAGAAAACTTTTGGGAATTTTTCTTCCTTCGGCTATATCATTGATCATAATTGTTTCACCATATCTCTCTGCCAAATGAAGAACACACCTGATAGCGTAATCCGTCTTTCTGGTAATCATCTTAATGAGGACTATTTTAGTCCTGTTTAAACCGTTTGTCAAGTCTTTTTTAATCGAAGAAAAATTAACAACAGGGAAATCGTATCAGAAAATACAGCTTAAGAATAGCCTAAGATGGCGCACTACTTTAAATTGAGTACATCATATTCATTAAGATGTCCATTATTTATGGACATCGTTTATATCTTTTTGTCCTCTTGATTCCTGTACTCCCTGATGATTTTTTTCTGATATTACTTGTGCTGATAGACATGTCCAGACGCAAGACGTTCTGATGTGTGTATTCATGCCCCCATTGATTTTAATTTTGTCTCTGCAACATCAACACCGCAATCTTCTTCGGTTTTTACAGTATTCTTTCCTGACCGTTTAGCAAGATAAAGCGCAGAATCAGCCCTTTCGAAAACAGTACTTGCGTCGTCTGCTTCCTTAAACAGACTCGCACCAATACTTATCGTAAGCGGGATTTTATTTTCCTGGTAAGAAAATATCGACTTGTTAATAAATGATACTAGTCCTTCAGCAGCTTTTACAGCACCGGACAGATCAGTATGAGTAAGTATAATAGCGAACTCCTCACCCCCGTATCTCGAAATAAAGTCAGTTATCCTAAGTCTTTCGCGAAAGAGGGATACAAGTTTTTTCAATGCAAGATCACCAACTTTATGTCCATACGTATCGTTTATTTTCTTGAAATCGTCAATATCACAAATCAGCAGAGATGAAACTACTCCATACCTCCTCATGTCAGCAAGGGTTTCAGCAATTTTCTGATCGTACGCCTTACGATTGAACGCGCCTGTTAACCTGTCGTGCAGGGATTCCATCTCAATCTCCTGCGCTTTCTCTTTTATTATTTCTGCTTCCCTCTTTATGTCTGTTATACGCGCAGTCATCAATTCCAGGTTTTTTTGTGACTCCTCTAACTGCAGCATATCGACTTCTCTCTTCTTGTCGATATTTTTATTGATATTTTCTATCCTGCTCAAAACCGCCATTTTAATTTTTTGAAGATCACCGGAAGAATAATTGTCCGAGATGCTGAAATCCTGCTTGATAACATTCATATTGGAAGATATACCTTCTTCAAACTCTCTGTCCTGCTTGAATTTACTTTGATTGGAAAACAGTTCTACCTCTATCCTCCGCTCGGTTTCCTTGAGATACTGCATCGCCTGATGCATGAATTCCTCAAGCTCCATATTACGGCCTGCAACGGAGTGTATGTATTTTTGGATGACTGTCAATGACGAATCCAGCCATCCATCGGCGTCACATGAATTGTCGTCCTTGTAATAACTGTTCCTCAACATACTGAGTTTCTCATTTACGGATGAAGGGACAACTTTTGCGAATTTAGCCAGAATTGACTCTACTCTCTTTTTTTGACTGTTAAAATCAGCTTCATTCTGATTATTCTTATTTTCCTGGTTAGCAGGACTGTTGTACTCACAGTCAGAAAGTATCTTTTTGATCGCTCCCCTTGCACTCATCCTGTCTGCGATCATTTTTGTACTCAGCTGCTTCTTGTTGTCTTGTGAGAGATTCCTGAGGATATCCAGCACTTGGTCTGCGATAAAGTAAACTTTTTCTTCTATCGATGAACCTTCTCCTAATTCTACCTCGTCATCTTTTTTCTTATAAATCGTCCGTCGCATGAAGCTGCTCCTGTAACACAATATCTAAACTTCGTAATATTTAATTAATGACAATCTATCACTTTCGTATCTTAAATAAATATCACATCGGTACTTAGTCAATCCAACCCATAACTCGATGGGCCATTTAATCAGAAACAATCAAACCTCGGATTCATACCCGCAAATCAATTAGTATCATGACAATCATCATACAGTTTATCCAGGTATCAGTTCCTTGTAATAATTGATCAATAATCTACTCATACGCTCCTGCAGGTCCGACCCCGGGTTTTGAATAAGCCTGTTGCTGTCCGGTGCTGATCGAATTATTGCCGCTGATTCTGAAACCTGCGGTCGAATTTTTTAGTGTATCGACAATATCCGTCAGTTTTTTGAATTCAGACATGATGTCATCCGTCATATCGTTAATGTCCTTAGCTATGTTTGCGGTAACACCTATATTGTCGGTTATCTCTTCAGATGCGGATGACTGCTCCTCCACGGCCGTGGCAATCTGAGTAATAAGGTCGTTGACATTAACGACGTTGGACATTACCTGATCGAATGACTTGTTCAACTTGTCCATAGATTCCACGGCATGCTCAGAACCCTGCTGTATATCGATAATGATAGAATTGATCTCGGCGCTGGCTTTCGTTGTCCTTTCTGCAAGCTTCCTTACCTCTTCCGCAACAACAGCAAACCCTTTGCCGTGCTCACCGGCATTGGCGGCCTCTATGGCAGCGTTAACCGCAAGCAGGTCCGTCTTGTTGGCTATGTCGTTAATGAATTTAATTACCTCGCCTATCTTTTTACTCTTTTCACCCTGTCTGTTTATGCTGGAAGAGGTTTCCTTGATTATTCCGGAACTCTCCCCGACAATCCCCTGTGCCTGCCTGGACAGTTCGTTTGCCGTTGCCGCTGATCGCGCAATTTCTGATACCGTGGTGGTCATTTCTTCTGAAGCGGCAGCTATCTGGTTAGCATGATCAGACTGGCTTTTGGCCCCTTGAGATGTTTTGTCGGATTTTGATTTCAACAGGTCGATCGAAGAAATAACGTTATTTGAAGAGGTGATTATGTTATATATCATATTGCTGAATGACCGCGTCATTCTGTCGATATTCTGCAGCAGGGCCCCCATCTCGTCATTGCTTTTTGTTTCAATATTTATACTGAGATCCCCGCTGGCTAATTGCTTGATCTTGTCCATCGCGTATGTCATAGACGTTTTTATATTGCTGATTATCAAGTAACTTATGATGGATATAAGGGCTATAACTGCAATAGTCAGGACGACAACTATCGTATTGACCCTGGATGACACCTGCTGCTGTTTCTTATAGTAGACCTCCACGCTTTTTTTCTGCATCTCCACCATATTGTCTATGGAATGAAAGATGGGCGCCTTGAAATCCAGCCACTCATCAATCAGAGGAGGAACTTTCCCCGGTTCATTCCCCAGATAAACCTTTTCAAGTTTCGCCGAGAAGAGCTTGAATCCATTGTATCCCTTTTCGAATTCCTCAACTTCTTTTGACATGAGTTCGTCAATTTTCATTGAATTTTTTATATTCCCCCACAAAATATCTATCGCGGATATGGATTCCTTCAGATGCCTTCCTGACGGAATTGCATCAACAATGTTGGCCTTGACACCGACCATACGATATTCAATCTCCCGGAAAACAAACTGTATCTGCCTGAGCTCATCAAGGGGGGTAACTTTGTGACTATAAATTTCCTCAAAGGTCTTTGTAACGTCATGACCCATGAACACAATTCCACATGCGTAGAACAAAATGATAGTCAGTCCCATTATGACGACAAACAGAATTTTACTGGATATTTTTACGTTTCTCATTAAATTGAGATTTGATCTCATCTTGTCAGCTCCTCCTGGATATTATTAATCAGTCATAATTATTTGTTTCATGGCCTGCATCCAATAGATATCGGCATCAATAAGTACTGATTTTCAATGACTCATACTACACTATCTGCTGGAGTGCCTCCAGTTGACCCATTATGTCCCTGGATGTGTCCTCCAGCTCCACCATTAGAGCCCTGGCGTCCGCTATTTTCCCCTGATTATATAGTTCGGCCATCTGTCTGCCTATGCTGTGTATCTTTTCATGCGGTGATTCAAGGGCCTCAAATGCGCTGTTTCCACGGTGAGACGCGGCACCCTTCGAATAATACCACTTCCCCAGTCTGCACTCCCTGTGCGAAGCGAGATCAGAGTGGTTAACATGCTCTATGCCCGCAAGCATATTATGAATCCTCTGAACCCACATTTTATGATCGCTTTTTGTAAGCTTGATCAAGTCCGCGTCAGTGTGATCTACTT
>JBFLYJ010000287.1:0-4656 GCA_040756635.1 Nitrospirota bacterium | reverse complement strand
TCATCCGGGTACCCGTTACCAGTTCGTTTGCATGCTCAATGTAGCAGTTGATCGCATGGTCCATTAAAAGGCATTTGCGAGTACGTATTACATCGTTTGTGCCCTTCTTGTGCAGTCCAAAACCTTCGCCGGATATCTTGAACTGCCCCCTCTGCCTGTAGTTCCACTGATTACCGCTTGCAATAGTGGGAGCAAGTTCCGTTTCGACCTGGGCTATTCTTTTTAAACAGTCCCTGAGAATGTCTTCCTTCAGGCCGACCTGTATATCGTACGGGACATGCTGGAAACTGCAGCCGCCGCATATGCCGTAATATTCGCACGGCGGGGATATCCTCTGCGGTGAGGGCTCCAGTATTTTGACTGCGGAGGCTGACAGGTAATCTTTCTTTTCAATTTCGACGGCTACCTCAACGGTCTCACCCGGCAGGACGTGGCCTCTTACCATTACGACCTTCCCCTCATGTCTCGCGATAAACTGTCCTCCGGAGGCCGGACGCTCTATTTTAAGTGTCAGATTTTTCATTGCTTTTGATTGTATAGAATTGTGGTAGAGTATAACAAGTATTTCACTGATATCCTGCGGTATCCGAGAGGGTGAATGGTCAAAAGAAATGAGAAAGATGCGATATTTAATTCCCGGATAAACAATATAGCTGATCAGAAGTGTCCGGTTAGCAAGTCAGGACATACATGCTTATAAACATTTATAACGCAATATGATTTCAGAATTTGCTTTGATGGCTTATTACCTTTATTCAACAAGAGACGGCAGGCATGATACAGTATTTGAGCGGATTTTTTTGCCGGTAGTGAAGACAGGAGGTCTGAACAGGCAAAAGCCTCGGAGTACCGCAGAAAGCGGGACGAGAATGAGCCGAAAGTACTGTATCATGCCTGCTTTTGATAATTATGCATTCAATAAGGTATTGCCATAAATATTTATTAAGCACGCATGTCGACTTTAACTATTTACCGGACACGTATAATAGCTGATCAATAATTTACAGGAGGACATATATGAAGAGAATTACGAAGTATTTCTTTGAGGGGCTTCTGGTATTGCTGCCGCTTGTCGCAACCGTCTATGTGATTTACGCCGTCTTCAGAAAAATCGACAGTATATATGAGTTCACGATACCGGGGATGGGATTTCTGCTTACCATAGTGACCATAACAATAGTCGGGTTTATCTCATCTAACTTTATCGCCAGGAAGCTAGTTCGTCTTATGGACAACACCTTTGCAAAGCTGCCTTTTGTGAAGATGATCTATACATCCATTAAAGATCTGATAAGCGCGTTTGTCGGCGACAAGAAGAGCTTTGACAAACCTGTGCTTGTTACACTGTCGCCCGCGAACAATATTCAGGCAGTTGGATTTGTGACCCGGCAGAGTCTGGAACACCTGGGTCACGCGGACAAGGTCGCCGTATACTTTCCGCAGTCTTATAATTTTGCCGGGTATTTACTGGTCGTGCCTAAAGAGCAGGTAACTCCCCTGAATGTCGACAGCGGCGAAATTATGGCGTTTATTGTTTCCGGCGGGGTCGCGACCCATTAGCAGCGGTTTCCGGGAATTACGGCTTAACAGAATAGGGGGGGCATCCGGAGTATTTGACTGTGTCCGGGACCCCGATGTACAATACTGCGTTTACTTCAGTATGAAATTACTTTAATGCTAATGAACGACAAAGATAACAGACCCCCCAAATTAATCTGTGTCATGGTGCTGGTCCCCGTATTTCTGTTTATGCTTGCGACAGGTCCTTATGCATCTTCAGATGACGACGACTATATTCGGGGATATGCAGCGTCCGTGCTGGAAAGGGAGTTTAATATTCCCTCTGCTTCACTGACCGTAAAGGACGGAGTCATTTATTTAAATTCAGCGGAACTTGCAGGGGTCGACAGCGGAGGACTGATCTCGGTCCTATTGAAGATCAAGGGCGTTGAAAGGGTCGAGATCGTGCAAGCGGCCGGAGACGCACCGAAAGATGTTTATCATGAAAGTTTCAAGGCCGACCTGAAAAAAGCGGAGACAGGTCAGGATGATCTCTTTAAAGAGAAGGGTTCTACAAAGGACAGAATCTTTGACCCTCTCATGGCAGACCCCCGCTGGCCTCATTTTTCAATGAGTTATCAGACCTACATTGATAACGGGGAATTCGGTAATGTTTTCGCGGCGAGTTTCGGCGAGACCCTGCCTTTTTATAAAGGGGACGGCCCTTTTGGTGGAAGATGGCAGCTCGGGATCCAGGCCGGAGGTTTTATCATTCATGACCTTGATACCGCTTCATGGGACCTTATCAACGAGGATTACAGAGGCGGAGTCGTATTGTACTACAGAAAAGACGCATGGTCGGGACTTTTCAGCATATATCACAACAGCTCCCATGTAGGGGATGAATACCTTCTTCATAATCACGTGGACAGGGTCAATTTCAGTTATGAGGCTGCCCAGGTGAAAGTTTCATATGACATCAGCAGGGCATACCGCGTTTACGGCGGCGCCGAATATCTGTTCAGCCCGGACCCCAAGGATCTTAAGCGCTGGATTACACAGTTTGGCGCGGAATTCAGGTGTCCTCTGACTTATTTTAACGGGCTGCTGAGGCCCATGGCCGGAATCGATGTTAAGAACAGGCAGGAGAACGACTGGCACAGAGAGGTTTCACTTGCCGCAGGCTTTAAGCTTGAAAGCGAGAACACCCTCTGGAACAAGATCAATATTATGCTCGAATATTACAACGGCAATTCCCCTAACGGCCAGTTCCATGAGAACTATATCGAATACTGGGCCGTCGCATCTCACTTTTATTTTTAAGTCCCGTGCCCTCCATTTTTTCCGTTAAAATGTTCCCGGTATCAACAATCTAATGCGACTACAAGGTTAATTTTCCCTCATCAAATCCCAGAACGGCGCGCGCTCCTGATCGCTAATGGCAATTTTTTTTACCGCGTCGTTGACGATCCGCATTGCATGCGAGTAATCACCGCTTTTCAAAAACGCCCTGGCAAGTCCGAGATACGCATCGAGGTTCTTAGGCGCTATCTCCAGCGCTTCCTGAAACGTCAGGGCGGCCTCCGCCGCGCTGCCTTCCTTAAGAAGCTTCCAGCCCTGCGCGATGAGGGACTTGATAAGCTCCTCTTTTGCGTCCGCGGACTCAGGGTCCGCTCCGAGCGCCTCCCTGAGATAACCGATTGAAGCGGGGTAATTCTCTTTTTTAAACTCGTAAAGCGCCCCTCCTATCAGCGCGTCCAGCAGAAAATTGACCATCTCTTTCTTTGTATCTTCAGGTGAAAGTCTGTAAGCGGTCCTCAGGGGCGCAATGGCTTCGGTCCATTTCCACATATTAAGAAACGACCTGCCGAGGTATATAAAAGCTCGCGTATACTTTGGTTCAATCTCAGCCGCCTTCTGAAAATGCGGGACAGCCTCTTCGTATCTGCCCTGATTGAATAGCGCCTCTCCCTTATTAAACTCAATCCGCGCGTCGCGGCTGATCAGCAACCCGGCGCAGGAGCACAGGACTAGAATTAAAGAGAGATTCAAGAGCTGTTTTTTGATACGGTTTATCATTATAAAGGGATTATATAATAAAAAAGATCGTTCAGACAGCCGGAACGTGTCCGGCCGTTTATTAAGGATGAAGCTGCTGGTCCCGGTGCTTGACATAAATTTGCTTTAAAGGTATCTTGGAGCGTTATGCGGCTTCTTTTTATGGGTGACTCATTAATAGAATACTTCGACTGGCAGGGGCGGTTCCCGGAGCACCTTGCTGCAAACCTCGGTGTGGCAGGAGAATCGGTGGAAGGCCTGTTTTCACGGGTAATCAAGACGAAAGAAGTTAGTCCTGAAGCCGACATGGTATTTATTATGTCGGGGATAAACAATGTCGCGATGGGGGACACGGAGTTCATCGACTTCTACCGGATGATCATTGAGAAACTGACTTCTACATATCCGGACGCAAAAATATTTATCAACAGCCTCCTTCCTGTTTCGATTGATTTTATATCGAATGATTCGGTCCGCGTCGTGAATGAGGCTTTGAAGAAACTCGCCGGGGAAGCGGGTGTCGGGTATCTGGACGTATACCGCAGATTTATGGATACGCATGGAAGACCGGTCCGTGAATATCTGCTTGCCGACGGAGTCCATCTCAGCAGAACGGGATACGAAGTATGGGCGAAGGTCATTCAGCAGGTAATTGAGCTGAATGGTACAGACATTTAATAAATATTGTCCGGCTCTGCACTTTTTATTATCAAACGCTGTTGGGACGGATAAACAGAGATTTCGGATCAGACGCGTCTTATACAATCCGGCGCATTATGTGAAGGTGAGTTTACAAGGGACGGTACCCTGTAATAATCCATTTCCTCTGGATCGTAGGGTCTGAGCAGCGACAGAAGCTTGTCTTTGTCCTTAGTCGACGGATCGATCCAGATGTCCTCGTCTTTCCTGGCGATGATGACCGGCATACGGTCATGGACCGGCCCCAGCAGTTTATTAGCGCTCGTAGTGATTATGGAACATGTGCAGACCCGTTTCCCTTCCGGGGATGTCCACAGACTCATCAGGCCCGCGAAGCCGAACGGTCTCCTGCTTTTAAGATAAATATAGACAGGAATTTTGAGGTTCCCCTGTTTTTGC
>JBFLYJ010000286.1:0-4665 GCA_040756635.1 Nitrospirota bacterium | reverse complement strand
ACTGCCCCCGATGATCATTGGAATACATATGTGGAACTTCTCCGGTGACAGCAAGAACTGCTTGCAAATTTCGGGATATCTGAGCGACGATACAGTGTGGCCCGTCTTTTTGGCCCTGCACAAATTACCGTCAATCAACATCTCTTTATTGCAGCATATCTCTTCCCGCGAATACGGGGTATGAACAAGCTGCATGGTTTTTTTCCGGTCACTTGCTTCAAATATTGAAAAATCATCCAGACCGAGGCCGTCATAGAAAACCTTTGCAAGACGTACATACACATCTTCCAGTCCGTCATCTTCTTCAATAACCTTTTTGAAGGTATTCATGTCATGGATTGTCTGCATCAGCATGTTAAAATTGCTCGAAAGCTCGGCTATTTCGTCCTTTGACCCTATGGTTATCTGCTTGGTGAGGTCAACCTCCCCTTCGGACAATACTTTAATCTGTTCAGTTATGGCCCTTAGAGGTCTGGTCATCGAGGTCTTAAGAAAATAGCTAAAGAGCGCTAGTAACGAGACGGCCAGAAGACCTATCAATATAAACATGATCATGGATTGGCCGAGCACAGTGTTGATTTTCTCCGTATACTGAATCTGCAGCGCGGATATGATTGAGGTAAGTTTGCTGAGCATCGTTACAGACTGTACGGTAAGTGTGTCATACTCCTTCAGCTTTTGCATGAACAGAGCGTTTTTATCCTGCGGCCCGGCTCCGTCCCGCTCCAGACCGTATATTTTGATAGATACCAGTTCATTCAGCAGTTTCACAAGGGAACGGTTCTTTTTGATCACGTCTCTCACATATTGTTCATGAACGGAATTGTTGATTGGCACTACCTGAAACTCTGAGATGAGCTCTCCTGTCAGGTCTGAATAGTCTCTGATCTTTCCGCCCTTCAAAAGGGCGTCAAGTGTGTCGGATGCATTGCCGAGAAGCTCTCTGGCGCGGTGTGCATTGTCGTTAACTATGTCGGCTTCATCATGAATTATTATATTGTGAACGGAAACATTCGCTCCGCGGATCTTGATAATCAGTTTCTGGCTGGCCTGAATGTGGGGGACTACTTCTTCAGTCAATGCTTTTGAAGCGTTATTCACATAAGTCATGGCCCCAAGACCTATCAATGCAATAATGACAAACCAGGCTATTCCGCCACCGGCAAAAAGAAGCAGTTTTTGCCCGATGGGAATATCCGTAAATGTTATATAATCCAAGAGCCTCTTTCTTATCGATTTACTCATCTAAACCCCTCATAACCGGTACAAAAAATAAAATAAATACACTGCCTATGTATCTGTCTATAGTTCGGCTTTTAGCATTATTTTCTTTAGAACGGCGCTATGTTACTAATATTAATACAAAAGTGTCCGGTTAATTTAATTAGTGTAAGTCCGGACATACATGCTTAAAAATATTTATGACGCAATATGATTTCAGAATTTGTTTTGATGGCTTACTACCTTTATTCAACAAGAGACTGCAGGCAGGATACAGTATTTGAGCGGATTTTTTTGCCGGGAGTGAAGACAGGAGGTCTGAACAGGCAGAAGCCTCGGAGTACCGCAGGATGCGGGACGAGAATGAGCCGAAAATACTGTGTCATGCCTGCATTGCATAATTATGCATTCACCAAGGTATTGCCATAACTATTTTTAAGCACGCATGTCCACTTCAAATATTTACCGGATATTTTTGTATTAATACTTAATTGGCGGGGTATACTTTTAATAGTGCGGCAGGATAACAAAAAAGGCCGAAATTATCTTCCGGCCCATTGATTCAACCGTAAATCATTTTTTTAAACCGATGTACAATCGGCTATCTTGGTCTTCTGGTTTCTTTGACGGGATCTTTCACAATAATGACCTCATCTCTTTTCTGTCCCGTTGATATAATGTCAATATTTACATTCAGGATTTCGCTTATATAATCAATATAAACCCTGGCCTGCCTGGGGAGGTCCTTCAGTTTTTTTGAGCCTCTGGTGCTCTTCTTCCATCCATCAAGTTCTTTATAGACAGGCGCGCACTCTTCAAGTACCGTTGTCTGCTGCGGAAAGTCGGTAAGTCTGCAGGCCTTGCCCTGTTTACTGCAGCTGCAGCTGTTTGACGGGTCTTTATATTCATAGGCAACGCATACCTTGATTTTATCCAGACCGTCCAGTACATCCATCTTGGTCAGGGCAAGACTGGTGAAGCCGTTAATCCTGATAGAATGCCTTAAACTGACCACATCAAGCCACCCGCATCTTCTCGCCCGCCCGGTTGTAGCGCCGTATTCTCCGCCCTTTAAGCGGAGGTCCTCTCCAAGCTGGTCGATTAACTCGGTGGGAAACGGCCCGCTGCCGACGCGTGTCGTGTACGCCTTGACAATGCCTACGATCCCGTCCAGTTTCATCGGGCTGACTCCAAGACCGGTACACACTCCTCCTGCACAGGCGCTGGATGATGTGACATACGGATATGTCCCGTGGTCGATGTCAAGCAGTGTTCCCTGTGCTCCCTCAAACAGAACATTTTTTCCGCTTTCCAATAATTTATTTGTAAGCACAACCGTATCGGTGACAAACGGGGCAAGATACTCTGCGTATTTCAGATATTCAGAATAAATAGTATTGACGTTTAATTTTTTGCCGTTGTACTTTTTTTCAATAAGAAAATTTATGTCCGCCAGGTTGTCCTTAAGCTTATCTTTGAAACCGTTGCTGTCAAGCAAGTCTATCATCCTGATGCCGGACCTCGCCATCTTGTCCACATACGCCGGCCCGATGCCCCTGCCCGTTGTTCCGATCTTTTTACTGCCTTTTGCCTGTTCGTGCTTGCCGTCAAGCACATTATGATAAGGCATAATTACATGGGCGCGTCCGCTGATATGAAGATTCTTCCCGACAGTTATCTTCCTCTGCTTAAGTTCCTCTATTTCTTCAATGAGCGCTTTTGGATCAATGACCACACCGTTGCCGATGATACATGTTTTTCCCCTGTGCAGTATTCCGGAAGGAATAAGATGAAGTATAAACTGTCTGTCTTTTATCTTGACCGTATGGCCGGCATTGTGCCCGCCCTGATAGCGTGCAACGACATCAGCGCTTTCAGTCAAGAGATCTACTATCTTGCCTTTCCCCTCGTCGCCCCACTGGGCGCCGACCACCACTATATTAGCCATTATATGCTCCTTACAATAAATTTAAAATCGGAAACGAGAGACAGAAAACACATAAGAAACGAAACGGGTCCTTTCCATTTTCTGTTTCTCGATCATTGTCCCTCATCTCTATACAGGAAGATGTATATGTTTTAATGAAAGGACATTGGGAAGCTTCTTGATCTTGGCCAGGATATCCTTTGAAACCGGCGCATCAACACTGACAACTGAGATCGCTTTCCCTCCTCGGGCAGCCCTTCCAAAATGCATCCGTGCTATATTGATCTCATTTTTGCCTAGCAGCGTACCGATATTGCCGATAACTCCCGGTTTATCATTATTGGACAGTACCAGCAGTTCTCCTTCCGGGAAAATTTCGACCGTAAAATCATCTACCGATATTATCCTCGGTTCTTTCTTGCCGTGCAGGACTCCGGACACTGCACTTTCTTTCTTCCCGGACCTGACCCTCACAATCATCATGCTGTGATAATTGCCCGCGTCATCCGTTGTAATTTCTTTGACTTCAATGCCCCTTTCCTTGGCGATAAGGGGGGCGTTTATGTAATTGACCGTTTCCTCAAGTATCGGAGTCAGAATTCCCTTCAGTACAGCTATGGTCATAGGCTGCAGGTCCAGCTCCTTAACCGCGCCTTTGTATTCAATAACGATTTCTTCTATGCTCCCTTCAAAATTCTGCACAATGAATCCGCCGAGTCTTTCAGCAAGATTAATATACGGCTGCAAGAGCGGCAGCACATCAGCCGACACTGAGGGGAAATTCACCGCGTTTCTTATGGTCCCGTATAAGAGATAATCCACGATCTGGTTCGCTACGGCAACCGCTACATTTTCCTGGGCGTCTTCAGTTGAGGCCCCTAAATGCGGTGTACATATGAAATTGTCCAGTTCCATAAGGGGCGACTCCGCCGGGGGTTCTTTTTCAAATACGTCCAGAGCAGCAGCAGCCACTTTACCGGATTTTAGCGCATCATACAGAGCCTTTTCATCAACGACACCGCCCCTTGACGCGTTTATTATCATTACACCCTTTTTCATTTTGGCTATGCTTTTTTCGCTTATCAGGCCTCTTGTTTCATTGGTAAGAGGTATATGGTTAGTGATAAAATCCGCTGCTTTAAAGAGTTCATTAAGCGTTACGACTTCCACTCCCAATGTCTTTGCCTTCTCCTCACTGAGATACGGGTCGTACGTTATTACTTTCATTCCCATTCCCTGGGCCATTTTAGCAACGTGGCTTCCGATGTTGCCAAGTCCTATTATGCCGAGCGTTTTATTATAGAGTTCAACGCCCATGAACTTTTTCTTTTCCCATTTAAACTGTTTCATGGAGGCCGTTGCCTGGGGTATCTTTCTCGCCATGGAAAGGAGAAGCGCAACCGTGTGCTCTGCTGTCGTTATCGTGTTGCCACCGGGCGTGTTCATCACTACTATTCCCTGCTTCGTCGCCGCTATTTTATCAACATTATCAAGCCCTGATCCGGCCCGGCCTATTA
>JBFLYJ010000285.1:0-4675 GCA_040756635.1 Nitrospirota bacterium | reverse complement strand
CGCGGTGATCTCTACGAACACTTTGTTGAATAAATTATCGAAGTGCGTATGTGTCATGATGACCTGTTTTTTTGTCTTCAGCACTTTTTGCATCGGACATGGATTGGACTTGCCGCTGCAAGGCTTGCTGAGATTACGGGTAAATTTATAACAATGCGGGAACGGGCTGCCCGTGCCTGTATCTCCGGAAGTGCCCGGCAGTTTATGATTGGTCATAAGGACCTGATATTTCATGTCAATGACCAGGGTGGGATGTTCGATATGGTTTACCAGAGACTGCAGACAGTCAGGGGAGTTAATGTATGGTACTAGCTTGTCTGTCATGTCATTACGCAGGGTAAAAAATTTTCTAATAGTTTATCATTTAATACATGCTTTCAACAATAAATTAACTTTTTCAGGCGTGACCATTCATTTATGGGTCGATTTGATAATACCCCTCTTTGGAAAAGAGGGGTTAGGGGAGATTTTATAATGAATGATTTTAGCGTCATATAAAAATTCCCCTTCGCCCCCCCTTGCTAAAGGGGGATATTAAAAACCCGTAACTGAATGGTTACCATGAGGCAATGGATAACCGGTGGAAGCGACAGACATAGTAAAGAAGGTCCATGAGTTGTTTAAAAATGGGCAACTCACGCTCTCGGTTGCCGAGTCATGCACGGGAGGCCTTGTATGTCATATGATGACCGACGAGCCCGGCGCGAGCGCATTTTTTAAAGCCGGGATAGTGGCGTATGCCGATGATATAAAAAAAGGCATACTCGGCGTTTCTCCGGAAACGATAGACAGGTTTGGTGTAGTAAGCAGAGAGACCGCCTGCGAGATGGCTGAAAAAGTACGTCGCATTTCAAATACTGATTACTCTTTATCGACGACCGGCAATCTCGGCCCGGATGTGCTGGAGGGAAAGGCACGCGGGCTTGTTTATATTTCAGCTGGCAGAGAAGGAAGAACCATATCAAGGGAGTTGAGGCTGAAAGGCGACAGAGCGGCCAACAAAAAGGAGGCGGCAGTTTCTGCGATGGGTCTGTTAATTGAGATCATGCGGGAAGAAGACCAACTCCAATCCCCGGGGGATGTACAATGACAAATATCCCCTCAGACATAAAACACGAGATAGGAAAGCTCGTCAAAGACCTCAATTTCCACTGCTACCGCTATCACGTGCTTGATTCCCCCGTTATATCGGACAGCGAATATGACAGGCTCTACAGACATCTTAAAGAGCTCGAAGAAAAATATCATTATGTCCTTCCCGATTCCCCGACCCGGCGTGTAGGCGCGCCGCCGCTTGAGAAGCTTAAAAAGGTGCGGCATACGGAGCCGATGCTCTCTCTTGACAACGCTTTTTCCCATGATGAAATCAGGGAATTTGATGAGAGGGTAAAGAGGTTTTTAAAAACTGATGATGATATTGAATACACGGTCGAACCAAAATATGACGGACTCGCAATGGAGCTGACATATAAAAACGGGGTTCTTTACAAGGCCTCTACACGCGGTGACGGAAATGAGGGGGAGGACGTGACCGTTAATATCAAAACCATCAAGGCGGTGCCCCTGAAGATAGAGGAAGCGGACGTCCCCGAAGAGATCGATATTCGCGGAGAGGTCTACATGGAGATCAGGGAGTTTGAGGCCCTCAACAGGGAGAGGGAAAGAGAAGGTGAGCCTGCGTTTGCCAATCCGAGAAACGCCGCCGCCGGTTCGGTACGGCAGCTTGATTCTTCAATAACAGCGAAAAGGAAGCTGCATCTCGCGTGTTACGGCATAGGCGCGGTGAAAGGTATTGAGTTCTGCAGTCAGTGGGAATTCATTACGTGGCTTAAGAAGGCGCGCTTCCCGGTCCCTCACCTTATAAAACTCGTGAAGGGGACGGAAGATGTGATCAATACCATAAAAGAGATCGGGGAAAGGCGGAATGACTTCTCCTTCGAGGCTGACGGCGCCGTGATTAAGGTGAATGATTTCGGGCTACAGAAGATCCTGGGTGTGAAAACTAGGGAGCCCAGGTGGGCCACGGCGTATAAATTCCCCGCCCATCAGGCAACGACCCGCATAAAAGAGATAATACCGAGCGTGGGCAGGACAGGGACGATCACTCCTGTCGCCTCTCTAGAGACAGTCAGGATTGGCGGGGTCAATGTGTCGAACTCCACCCTCCATAACTGGGACGAGGTAGGGAGGAAGGACATACGCGTGGGAGACACGGTTGTGGTCGAGCGCGCCGGTGATGTGATTCCTTATATTGTCGAGGTTGTTAATCCGGACCGAAAAGGACGTCCCGATCTTCCCAAGCCGCCGGATAAATGCCCTGTGTGCGGGGCAGCTGTTGAAAAGGACGAGGGGGGAGTGGCTTACCGATGTATCGGACTGAACTGCCATGCCCAGGTGCAGCAGCGTATAGGGCATTATGTCTCGCGGGCCGCGATGGACATCGAAGGGCTGGGCGAGAAGAATGTCGAGCTGCTCTATTCAAAGGGGCTCGTAAGACACTTTACGGACATTTATAAACTGAAAAAGCAGGACCTGCTTGAGCTTCCACGCTTTGCTGAGAAGTCCGCGCAGAACCTTATCGATGCCATTGAAAAAAGCAGGCAGACGACGCTCGCGCGGTTTCTCTATTCACTGGGAATACTCCATGTCGGCGAATACGCTGCAAAACTCCTTGCGAAGCATTTCCCGGATATCGAGAATCTGTATCATGTTAAACAGGAGGAGATCATCGGGATTAAGCAAATGGGTGAAAAAATAGCTGAGAGCGTCTCGCATTTTTTTAATGACCCGGAAAATCTGCGTACACTCAGATCACTCGATTTGAAGATATCGAACCCTGATTATGAAGCCGGGACTTCTGAAAAGCGTCCCTTTGAAGGAAGGACATTTGTACTGACCGGGACCCTGCCGAGACCGAGGAAAGAAGTGGAGGAACTGATTGAGAACATGGGAGGTCACGCTGCCGGGTCGGTATCGAAAAGCACGACATATCTTGTCATCGGTGAGGCACCCGGTTCCAAACTCAGAAAGGCACAGGAGTTGGGCGTTAAAACAATAACGTACGATGAACTCATGGACATGCTGAAAGAAGAGGGGAGATTGTTTTAAGGCCGCGATGTATAATTGTATTGCTTGCATTATTGTAATGCAGGGACATGAAATACCATAAAAAATAAATCAGGAGAAGTTTATGGAGAATTACAAGAAGTGGATTATAGTCGTGATAGCGGTTGCAGCAATCGGTCTGGTCATTGCGAGTTATGTAACAAGACAGCCGGACGTAGAGCGTCAGACCACAGGGCAGCCATCCGTTGCTCCGTCTGCTACCGGACCGATGGTAGAGCAGGACCTCGACAAAGTGGTACCGGTAGAGCAATTGGGGGTGGACTTAAAAAATCCCAAGGAGCTGGCGCTTCTTGGAGACAAATATTTTGAGAGCAGCAGATTTAATCAGGCGATTGAAATATACAAAAAAGTGCTTGAAGTAGATCCCGGGGACATCGATACATATAATGATCTCGGCCTTGCCTATCAATACACAGGCAGGACGAACCTGGCGATAGATGCTTTACAAGAGGGGGTTAAAGCAGCGCCCTCCGATCAGCGGATCTGGCTCAGCCTAGGATTTGTTAATATGTCCGCCGGGAACAACGCTGAAGCTAAAGCGGCACTTAAGAAGGCTGTGGAAATCGATCCGCGGACGGACATCGGTCTGGAAGCTATGAGGATGCTCAGTCTTATCAAGTGAGATATTAACGGGAAAATCGAAGATTATGCGGGACGGCCAGGATCAGTACAGGTCTGCATAACAGGCTGTCGGGTACAGTCAGTCCTTAAAGTCGTCCAGCTGGATATTCCGGACAGTGTAGTAGGCTGAGTATTCTATAACATACTGGATCAACTCAGAAGGCTTGATGCCGATTTTTTTTAATTCATCTAAAATCTCGCAGCTGGATAAGACGACCATTAACTTACCTCCTGTATTTAGATAAAGCATATTCTGTGCCACAGCAGGATCTTTGATTTCGGGCAATTCAGATCGGAATCTGACAAGTCGATTAACAGGTTTTTATATGATTATGTAAAACGAGTACGAATTTAATGCTGTTAAAGAGATTGAAATATAAAGGAATCCACCATACCGGAGAATACCGTTTCCCTGAGTGCGTCATATTCTGCAGGCTGTTGTTCCTGTTTGCGCATGATGAACGAGGTTTCAGACTGTTTTATTTCCGTCGGATGCTGTGTAATTTTTTCCACATTGAACGGTCAAACACAGAAATACTCCCGCTCTGCCGGGGCGGTAATTGATATATCATACGAATTGACTTTTTAAACCGCTATTTATTATAAAAATAAGCTGTGTGCATAAATCTATTTTAAATTTAAGGAGTTTGGTAATATGACAAAAGAAAATCTTGAATTCAGGACAGAGGTCAAGCAGCTCCTTGATCTTATGATTCATTCCCTTTATTCGCACAAGGAAATATTTCTGCGGGAGCTTATTTCCAATGCGTCAGACGCGATCGACAAGGCCAGGTACGAGTCCCTGACCGACAGCGGCATTATGGAGAACGAGAAGGAATGGAAGATCAAACTGACAACGGACAATGATGCCGGGACCCTGACGGTAAGCGACAACGGGACCGGCATGACACAGGATGAGATCATAAGA
>JBFLYJ010000284.1:0-4724 GCA_040756635.1 Nitrospirota bacterium | reverse complement strand
TTTTCAGTTGTTCCAGATAATCAAGACTGAATTTCTGTTCCATGTTCCGACCCGTCCCTGGCTTCTTGAGATATTAACAAAATAATTATTTTGTGGAATAGCTCCTTATATTGAAAATTATCCTGCTTCCGAAGGAGTCCAGCATGAAAGGGAGCTCCCGGTAATCACATAATGCCTCTCTGACCCTGTCCTGTTTTTCTTTCGGAACAAACATTAAAAGAAACCCGCCTCCCCCGGCTCCGCAAATTTTACCCCCCAGCGCTCCTGCTTCCATAGCTTTATTATACATCTCATCAATTTCAGGATTTGAAATAGTGCTTACCAGAGATTTCTTTAAAAGCCAGTTATCGTTGAGGAGTTTCCCAAGCTTGTTAAATTTTTGGTTAATCAGAGATTGTTCAAGCCTTGGCACGAAATTTTTCATTTTTCTTAATACGTCGCGCTTATCTTCCGTTTCCTGTTTTTGCTTTTTGAGGATTATGTCAGCATTTCTTGTTGTATTTGTGTAGAACAGAAGAAGTCTTGAGCCAAGAATCAGCAGATTCGTATTATATACAGGGACCCTGGAAATCGAAACAGATTCATCAGCGTGAAATATTATTTTATTTAAACCGCCATAGGCCGCGATATACTGGTCCTGCTTGCCTATCGGTTTTTTACATATATCAATTTCTATCTCACACGCTTCTCTGGCTATCTGTTCCAGGGTGACCTGTATGCCGGCATAATGATATAAGGCATTCAGCAGGCCCACAGTTATACTGCTTGAAGATCCCAGGCCCGATCCTTCTGACGGGACATCAGCCAGAGTGGTTATCTCTACCCCTTTTTTTATCCCGACTTTTTTCATGGCTTCACGTACGAGCTGATGCTGAATCTCAGAGACATTGCTGACGATCTCTTTTATGCTGTAGTTAATATATATTTTGTCGTCGAATCTTTCCTTTACAATAACGTAAACGTATTTATCAATGGCAGAGCTCAGCACCATTCCGTCCTCATGCTGATAAAAGGACCGCAAATCAGTGCCGCCTCCAACAAAACTTATTCTCAGAGGAGTCTGAGAGATGATCATTTTATGTGCCCTTTCACTTCATAATGCATTATATTTGACCCTTTCACACTCTCTAGCAGTGGAGTTTTATTTTACCATTTTTCACATCATTTTCTGCCTGATGTAATTTCTCAGGTGTTCCGACATCCAGAAGATAGTCTTCGATAAGATATCCTGATGCCAGCCCGACAACACGGGGAAGCACATCATGCCCAAGATCAAATGTATCACTGTCCGGGAAATACTTCATTAGCTTTGAATTGCACAGAATAATCCCGGCAAATGCCAGATTCGAGACCGGGTTTTCCGGTTTTTCCGAAAAAGATACAATCGTGGAATGAGCATCCATCTCAACGATTCCGCACTCACGGGGATTGGGTACCGTAAATACCGCTAAGGTAAAATCTTTGCTGTGTCTATAGTGAAATTTTATCATCTTATTCAATTGTATATTGGTAAGGTTATCCGCATAAAATATAAAAAAAGGATCTTCTCCATCAACGAAATCCCGGTTTTTTTTAATTGTCCCCCCGCTTCCAAGAAGCTTTTCTTCGTATGTTAGAGTTATTTTAAGCCCCCTTGAATGATTTTCCACATAGTCCCGGACCTTATCAGCCAGATGTGAAGTATTAATCAGAATTTCATCGATTCCGTAAATCTTAAAAAGATCAAACCAGTACTCCAGTAACGGTCTATCACTAATCGGAACAAGGCATTTCGGGGTATGAAAAGTCATGGGCTGAAGACGCGTGCCCTTACCGGCAGCAAGTAGAAAAGCCTTCATTGTTTTACAGATCGGACAACACCTTTCTTCATCATCGTCTTCTCTGCATATTCCAAGATATCATCAATATCAGTCTGTCTCTTTAAATATTCCCAATATTCACTAATACTTCTTTCAATGGGCACTTTTGGTTCCCAACCTAAAGATGTCAGTTTCGCAATGTCGGAGAAGATGTGCCTCGTATCACCATAACGATAATATTTGGCAATTATCGGGTCGATTTTCTTCCCGGTCACTTCGAGTACTTTTTTATAAAAATCTGTCACGGTATATGCCTTGCCACCACCCACGTTAAACTCCTGGTAATTTGCCTTTTCATTTTCCAATACCAGGACATTGGCGTTAACGACATCCTGATAATTGACATAGTCCCTAATCTGCAATCCATCTTCGTAGATAGTAGGCTGCCTGTCAAAATACATATGGAGGTTAAATATTCTCATCGCCCCTGAATACGCGTTATAAAAGGACTGGCGGGGGCCCTGCACAATGGAATATCGCATGGCAACAGATGGTATCCCGTATCGTTTCCCCAGATTAATAGCGATTATCTCCTGCGAATGTTTGGACATGGCATACTGGTTCTGGGGATTGATCATTTTTTCCGGAGTGGGAAGATACCTCATGTACTTTCCACAGTGCGGACAATGATGCTCCCAGTCCCCCCTCGAAAGTTGATCTTCCAGACGGATGTCAGGAGTAAGCTTGCCGTGGTCTTCACACATGTACAGTCCTTCACCTAACACGGCTT
Source organism: Nitrospirota bacterium (assembly GCA_040756635.1). GTDB lineage: Bacteria > Nitrospirota > Thermodesulfovibrionia > UBA6902 > UBA6902 > UBA6902. The sequence goes on along the minus strand of JBFLYJ010000284.1, from coordinate 2,135 downwards.
GAGAGGATGCAACAATTACCTTCCTGACTGGCAGGCTCTTCTCAACGATAATTTCATATATAAGAGCCGTGCTCACACTGTTCACATGAAAATATGTGCTGAAGTCCGGAAGGTAGTCCTGATATGCCGCCAGATGATAGACTGCGTCCACACCAAGCATCGCTTTTTCAAGAACAGCTTTATCCCTAACGTCACCCAGAATAAACTCTGCGTCCCGCGGCAAATAATCGGGCTTTCCTTTTAAATGAACAGGCTGCTGGAGATTATCAAGGATTCGTACCTGATGGCCTTTTTCCAGGAGCATATCAGCAGTGTGCGAACCGATAAAACCTGCACCGCCTGTGATTAATACATGCACGTTGCTTATATCTCCTGTTATTCAGGTTTCTTATAATTTACGACAAAAAAACGAAATAGTTTCAGTCAGGGTAACCATGTGGATTCTTTGAATGCCAGTTCCAGGCCGCCTGTACTATCTGCTTGATATCGGGGTATTTGAATTTTACTCCGATCAGTGTATGGGTCCGTTCTGAAGTGGCAACAAGGGTCCCGGGATCTCCAGCTCTCCGGGAAGATTCCTTTGCAGGTATCGGATGGCCGGTAATCTCACGGGCAGATTCGATAACTTCCTTAACCGAGTATCCTTCACCGTTCCCGAGGTTCAGCTTCTGCGAGCCTATCTCATCCATTTTGCGAAGCGCTCCGATATGAACGTTCGCAAGATCTTCTACATGAATATAGTCCCTCACACATGTTCCGTCTTTTGTTTCATAATCGGTACCATAGATTTCAACATACTCCCTCTGGCCCAGAGCAGTCTGCAGCACTATGGGAATGAGATGCGTTTCTACGGGATGATGTTCACCATGCATAGCCGTGGCTCCGGCGGCGTTAAAATAGCGGAGGCATATATAGGTAAACTTATGTACCCTTTCATACCATTCAAGCATCTGCTCGAACATAAGCTTTGAACGACCGTAAGCGTTAATCGGGTTGGTTGGGTGTTCTTCATTAATTGGAGTGAACTCCGGGTTGCCGAAGAGCGCGGCAGTGGACGAAAAAATGATTCTCTTGGTCCCCGCTTCACGCATTGCCTCAAGCAGTTGGAGCCCCTTGGCTACATTAACGGTAAAGTAATCCTCTGGATGCGTCATCGATTTAGACACAAGAGTTTCACCTGCCATATGAATCACGGCATCTATTTTATGATCAATAAGGATTTTCTTTATGACTTTCCTTTCTCCGATGTCCTCTTTATAAAATGGAATGTCGGCAGGAATGGCTGATCTGTGGCCTTCGACAAGACTATCTACGACTACAACCGGAAATCCTTGCTGGAGCAACATTTCCACAACTACACTCCCAATATACCCGGCACCCCCGGTGACTAAAACATTCATGTTTTATCTCCTGATTTCTTTAAGTTGTTATGAAACCTCAAGCGATAAAGTCCGCACAGGTCATCATGGGCATCTTTGAATATTTTTGCTTTTGTGTCCGGATCTTCAACCCAGGTAACGGGAATTTCGACGATCTTATACCCAAGCCTCTCACCATAAAATAGAAACTCCGTATCAAAAAACCACTCGTTATCATAAATATACGGTAATATTTTTTGCACAACCTCACGGCGTCCGGTCTTGAACCCGCAGTGTGCGTCATTAAAGTGAGTACCAAGCATAAATTTAATAACAATATTATAACTGCGTGATATGAACTCCCGTTTCAGGCACCTTGTAGTTTTTGAGTCTTTGGACAGTCGTGTGCCAACCGCGATATCCGCTCCTTCATTTAACAAGTCCATTGCCCTGATAAGCGCATCTAGACCTGTTGAGAGATCAATGTCCATATAGCTGACAAAGTCACAGTCCGTCTGCTCCCACGCGGTACGAAGCGCTATTCCACGTCCCTTCCTTGGTATGTATAAATAGGTGACAAGAGGGTTATCGGATTCAAGTTCACGACCAATATTGCCTGTATTGTCGTTTGAATTGTTATCAGCGATAACTATTTTCCAGTCATATTTATTGTGATCACGAAGAAATGAAGTCAGCCTTTCCACTCCACGTCTGAGCGCTTTTTCTTCGTTATAGACGGGAAGTACGATCAATACTGTTGGACGATTGTTCTGGCCG
>JBFLYJ010000283.1:0-4731 GCA_040756635.1 Nitrospirota bacterium | reverse complement strand
CGCATACCCAAAAACAGGCGGACACGTACGGCAGTGGATGTTATCTGTATTCGGGGACGTCGACGAATGTGACGGCCACGACACTGACCAGGGCCGGGGCCGGATGGACCGCTAATACATACAAAGGGCTTGTCGTAATTCCCAATACGGCACTGATGAAATATAAATACAAGATCACAGGCAATACCTCCGATACTCTGACAATTGCCGGACCGATAGACCTTTCACAGACGGCTGCGGGCAATACGTTCGCCGTCGTATACGGGAAACTTGTTGAAAGCACAGTCAGCACCCCCAACAGCGGAGACAGGACAGTGAGGTTCTTCAGAAATACCGGGACAAATTCTTTTGCGGACGGAGACTCCGCCTATGACGGCATATGTGAAGTCTGCCACACTCAGACGGTTTATCACAGAAACAATGCTTCAGGCAATCATACTCATAACGCGGGGACAAAATGCACGGTCTGCCATCAGCACAAAGACGGTTTCAAGGGCACCGGATGTGATGTATGCCATGGATATCCCCCTGTCGTCAGCACGGCCTCAGGAGGGCCGAACGGACTGGTAAATAATCCCGGGATAACCGGATCGCAAACTGCGGGAGCTCATGACAAACACGTAAGGACGAAATACTATCCCTGCGATTACTGTCACTACAACAGCGTGGGCTCCGGCGCGACACACAACGACGGCCCGCCTCAGGAAATAACGATGGGGTTTTCACTGTTCGGCGGGATATACGCCGGGGGGATATACGACGGGCAGTCGGCAGTGGGGTATGACAGCAGTGAGCCTAATACAACCGTTATAGATCCTGCAGCGGGGTCAAAGACATGTTCAAATATATACTGCCATGGGGAATTACCGAATGGAACAAAGTGGGGCAGCGGGACAAACACAACCCCGGCCTGGGACGCTGCTGTTAACTGTGGAGACTGCCACCTTGCGACAAACGCTAATCCTCCCACGATCGGGAGCCACAAGAAACATACCGGAGATACCGCGCCTGATCTTAACCTTGCGTGCACGCTTTGTCACGCGGATTATGCAAGCAAACATGCAGACAGCCAGGTTGACGTGGTATTTGCGGATGACAGCAGAGTAAGCGGCGCGAGCTACAGCGGCACGGCAGCGATGTTTGACTCATACGGCCAATGTTCCAATATACAGTGTCACAGTAATGTGCAGAACAGCACCGGTACAGGCGGTCCTACTGCTTATTCAAGCCCGGTTTGGGGCAGCGGGGCGCTCGCGTGCGATTCCTGCCACGGATATCCTCCCGCGTCAGGGACGCATCTCAAACACTTGAATTCAGATCATCATGCATTAGACAGTTTCGGGACGCTCACGTGTGATACGTGCCATCACGGCAGCACCCACGCAAACGGAAGCATAGAAGTCTCAAGTGCCAGTGACTGGGTCAATAATTTTTCCTATACCGCTGCCGGAGCCCCGGGGAATGGTTACGGTTTCTGCGCCGGGGCCTGCCACGCCGGCGCGATCTGGAACGGTCCTGCGATTTATTGTTACGACTGCCACACAGGCGAGATCGATAAGCTGCTCAACTACCCCGCGCCTTCCGTACAGACCGCCCCTGTTATCATCCCCGAGCCGGACATTGAAAGTACAACCGACACGCCGGTCCAGCTTGAATGGTACCCGGCCCCGTCGGCAGCCGGACCTCCCTCGTACACCGAGTATTATGTAGAAGTGGATGATGACCCGGCATACGTCAGCCCTAATTACAGCTCAGGCTGGATTTCATCCACAAGCTGGACAGTGACTGTCCAGACCTCCTCCACCTGGTACTGGAGGGTAAGGGCCAGGGACGCTGTGCGTACGGATTCGAGGCTTATTTCGGCATGGCAGACAGATTCTTTTATCGTGACATCGCCAGGTTCACCCCCTGAGGTGTCACTCATCCCTGAACCGGACTTCGACAGCGGAGGGGAGAACACTAGCATCACGCTCCAGTGGAACCCGGTAGTTGACCCGGAGGGTGATCCGGTACAGTATTATGTCCAGGTGTCCTACCAGAGCAATTTTGTCTCAACGGCATTTACGTCGGGATGGATTTCCGGGACGTCATATACGTTCTCCACAAGCTGTACGGGGATGTACTGGAGGGTTAGGGCGAGAGACGCAATCAGCGGGGCTGTTTCTCCCTGGTCCTCCGTGGATTTCTTCTGGGACATTTTCGACTGCTACGGGGAGTGGTGAAGTTGTACAGTACGGCAATCCCCTGATCCGGCCTGTAATAAAACTGAAAATTTTACCATGTCAGTACGCTGTGCTTTTATAGTCAATGATTGTGGGTTGAAAAGATAAATTACCATTTGAGCGAAGGCACGTTGACTATGCCAAGAAAGATAGAGTGCAAAAGGATTTGTCTGTTCACTGAAAACATCTTCAGCTATAATTTATCCCTCAGAGTAAAAATATACCCGGCATCCAATAAACATACAAGGTTTGAAAATAGCTGATTAAAGCTGCATTGGCGGGACCTTCGCGCCAGGGTAATTGGGGATCACCATTCTTAAATCTTGCTATATGAGCAGAATGGGCCTACAATACATATATATGAAAGCGATAAAAATACATTCAAAACAAATAAGTATACATTGCAATGACTTGGAAAAAACAATTAATAAAGACGGATGTTATGATGCAAAAGGATCAACAATTTGCAGAGTCTGTTCAGTCAAGCCATCTCCTAAAAAAGTTAAGACAGCCGATAAAGAAAATAAAATTTAATTGCAGTTAACAATCAACAGGGTCGCAAGATAAACGTCATTATAATGAACTATATTACCTACAGATATAAATTGTACAAATTGAACCTTCAAAGAAGGTTTTCTGAGAAATCAATTTTTAAAAAAATAGTGGAAGCCAGAATGAATGGGAATGAAGAGACATTAGACAAACTCTATACCGTATTAAATGTTAATAATATTAATTACGATAAAAACAAGCATAAGTTACTCACTAAATATTTTTTATTACTGTACTGATGGTATAAATGATCATACCTTATACCTGTGATGACTCTACTTTCACAGGTCCGAATAACTCTTAATTGTTCTTCCTCGCGATCCCGATAACGCAGAAATTCCCGCGGAGTGAAGTAATATTCAACGGTATAAGTTCCCGGCCGTTCAGGCCGCGTCAGTAACATCTTAATCACTTGAAATAGTTGCGGGCAGGGGGGGAAAGCGGTAATATCTAATTAAGAGAGCAAGCAGAATCATTTTTATAACTGACCATATTTGAGACCATGGGCCAAAAAGAAGTTATTATGGACTCTATAAAAGACAGATTCCCCAATCCCTGTTTATGAAAGGAAACATACATGGAAGATATCAAACGTATTCTCGTTGTAAGCAGATCAACGAAAGACTGCCGTAAAGCCGTTCATTATGGTATATCACTGTCTCAGAAGTATGGGGCGAAACTCTATGTAATTCATGTGGTACATGATCCGTTCAGTATTGAGGGGTGGAATTTGCCGGTGCCGTCTCTGGCCAAGGAGTATAAGAAACTCCTTATTGATACAAAAAAGGAACTGGCTGCAGTGATAAATAAGGAGAGAAAAAAGGGGACGAAAGTGAAGCAGCTGGTTAAAAAAGGAGAGCCTGTAAAAGAGATCTTCAAGCTGGTCAGGGATGAAAATATCGACCTCATTATTATGCTTGCACACGAAGAAGGCCGCCTGGAGCATTTTCTTTTCGGACGCAGCAATGAAGAGATTGTCCGAAAAATGCCATGCTCAGTCCTGATGGTGAAGAAAGAAACCGGATCTTTTGATTACGACAAGTAAAAGCCGGCTGATCCATGTCAAGCATAAGGAAAGGAAATGAACAACATACGTAAATCTCTTTATATGTGTATGAAAGAGGAAAAGGACGTATTCAATTTTATGACTGATAAGAAAGTTCTTTGACCGCTTCGCAGTGTTCTTCTGATTGTTATTAATGATCAAACAATTCTTCATCTATAGAAGTATCGCATTGATCTGATGTGCTCCTGCCAGCATTCTGCTATAATGTTCTATATCACAGCATTAACACCGGCTACCGAAGAGGGACAGCCTGACACCGCCATCCTGATCGCTATTCTGTTTAATGGGTAGGGGCGTATCGCAATACACCCCTGCATCTCAGAAGGAGACCTCAATCTTGAAGATAGGCAGCAAGACCATTCCCGGGAATCTTTCCCGTCTGCGATCCCTGTTTCCCGGAAACAGCCGGACACAAAAGTGCGCTATTATCGAGCCTCCATTGCGTGCGGAGTTATTCAGCTCCCATCAGATGGACCAGCATGGCAAGGTACTTGCGGGCTCACACAAGCTGGGCCGGGACTATGCCCCGGGGCAGCTCCTTACACGACTGGCTGAGAATGAAAAGGTCCTGCTTGATGTCCGCAGCCTGATTACAGAGGCGGTCAGGGCCGGCCGCAGGATCACACCGGCAGGGGAATGGCTGCTCGACAACTTCTATCTGATCGAGGAGCAGATCCGCACGGCAAGGCGGCATCTGCCGAAAGGGTACAGCCGGGAACTGCCCAAGCTGCTGAATGGGCCGTCAGCCGGTCTTCCGCGTGTCTATGACATAGCTCTGGAGACGATCTCGCACGGCGATGGACGGGTAGATCCGGAGGGGCTGAGCAGTTTTATAACAGCCTACCAGTCCGTTACTGCACTTAAGTTAGGCGAATTATGGGCCATTCCGAT
>JBFLYJ010000282.1:0-4747 GCA_040756635.1 Nitrospirota bacterium | reverse complement strand
AAATCGGAACTCAGTCATTCTTATTGACAGCGATAAACGTACTCAGCAGAGCCGAATAAACGACACAAAGAAGCGTATCATTGATGAAGTGGAGAGTACGGGAGGTATTGCTTGGGTTACCAAAGGAAAGGAAATTGAAAACTATATTTCTGCTGGTGTTGTATCGCGCTGGCTTAATAAACCGAACGTTGATCAAGTCGGTCAATATGATGACTTTTTTAATTACCTCGATGGTATAAAGAATGGGGAAGGTCGTCGATATTCTAGTCGGAAGCCACTTATGGCTGAACAACTGAGTCCTCATATGACAAAGGATGAGATATCAAAAGTCCTTGATCTAGAAGAGCGGCTAACACAGTTGTGTGGTGTGATCAGAAAATGGAATAGTTCATAGCTGGTTGAACTGCGGCATAAGGGTAAAGGCCGGTCTATTTTTTTCAGAAATCTCTGGGGATCTGCAAACACTAATTGCTATCACAATTAAAGCACACTTCCACACCCGCGAGCTATCCCACTTTTTCATTCCCTCAGAAACCCGATCTTCTTCTTACTATGCTCCGGCGGACGCATGAGTTCTCTTATTGCATCGAATACGACCCTGAACTGACCATCGTATTTCCTTTCCATATCTTCAATTTTTCTGGCAAGGTCTTTCTGTGTTGCCAATATCCCGCGCAGCTTGATAAATGCCTTGACCACCTGAATGCTGGTTTGAACGGCTATGGTACTGTTTAATACAGTTGCAAGCATTACTGCGCCATGCTCAGTAAAGGCAAAAGGCAATACGTGAGAAAATCTCAGCTTTTTAAGGTGGTCACAATTTGTGACCACCTCTTTTTTTTCATGTTTTGTCAGTTGGAACATGAACTCGTCCGGAAAGCGTTCTTTATTGCGTTTAACTGCCTGATTGAGAACTTTTGTAGAAACTCCGTACAGATCTGCAAGGTCGGCGTCAAGCATGACCTTCTGTTCTCTGATAAAAAGTATGGTTCCTTCAATGCGTTCAATTGGAACTAAAGATCTTTCGTTTGACATATGCCCCCCCTGATAAACATTCATGATATCTACAGCGCAAGTCCCCGAACAACCGGTTCATTATAACATACAGAGGGGAAGCAGAGAACATCGCATGCGTGAAAGAGAGAATACAGAAATCAGGAATATGAAGGCCTGGTGAATACAAAGCAAATAGACTGTGGCAAGCAGCGCCTATTTTCCGCCGCAGCAGACACAGCTGTTATCTTTATAGAGCGGGTACTTCCTGAATTCCATATTCAGGGTGTTAAACCAGAGCATCTTTGACATAAGGGGAGAGCCAAAGCCTGTCAGAAGCTTTATCGCTTCCAGGCTCATCAGGCAGCCCAGTGTTCCGGAGACGGCGCCCAGTACAGCAAACCCCAGCTCCTCCCATTCCGGATTGTCAGCAGGGAACACGCAGTCAAGGCAGGGCGTCATGCCCGGGACCACATTAAACAAATATCCCTCCATGCCGTTCATGGCAGCCTCAACCATCGGGACTTTATTCTCAACACAGGCCCTGTTCAGAAGCCTGCGTTCATGAAAATTGGGCCGCGCTGAAAGGACAATATCAATCCCGTCCAGAAAGCTTCCTGTATTATGCTCAGTGAACCGCTCGTCGATTATTTCAACATCAACGTCAGGGTTTATTCCCTTTATGGTTTTCTTCGCCTGTATGACCCTGCTCTTTCCTATCCAGTCGTGCTTCATCAGGACCTGTCTGTTCATATTCGAAAGGGTCAGGTCCCCTGAGTGTATCAAGATCATTTTTCCGATGCCCGCTACAGTCAGGTACAACGCCGCAGTGCCTCCGAGGCCTCCGACCCCTGCTATGAGCGCGGTCGAGTCCTTAAGCCTTTGCTGATGCTCAACGGTGAACCCCTGCAGCATCATCTGCCTGCGGTACCTTTCCCGTTCCCTTTCAGTGAGGGAATTATCGACTTCAGTTGACCATTTCACAATACTCTTCTCCTATTTTTGCGTGCAGAGTTTCGAGTTCCATGTCTCTGTCTTCATTCAGGGTGCCGCATGCGTCCGCCCTGCATTGTCTGCAGTGGGTCATCTGTGGCATAAAATGGCTGCACCTGTCCCGCATCTCGGCAAGAGCACTGTGAGTGGGTCTTTGCATGTCCTCGAATTCGGCCTTTGGAATCAGGGGCATTATGTTATGAATCGCTGCCTTTCTCATTTTGGCCAGACTCGCTATCAATGGGATTTCCGCATCATTTATTCCGGGAATCATTACGGTGTTCACTTTTACGACAAGGCCGGCTTCAGTCGCCATGTCGATCCCCCTCCACTGATTACCGGTAATAATACGTCCGGCCTCTATGCCGGCAAAGCGTTTTGATTTATAGGTCGCCCATGAATAAATCTTTTGAGCTGTCTCGGGCAGGACTGCATTGACTGTTACGGTAATACTCCCGACGCCTGCTGCGATCAGTTCGTGCAGCTTGTCAGGAAGGAGCAGCCCGTTTGTTGAAATGCATAGTATCAGTTCGGGGAATTTTCTGTTAATGGCTTTCATGGTTGTATAGGTAGCATCATTTGCGAGGGGATCTCCCGGGCCTGCAATACCGATAACGGTAAGCTTTTCATTTCGTGTAACAAGAGACCTCACCCTTTCAAGCGCCTCATTGGGAGTCAGTACCCTGCTGGTGATTCCGGGCCTCGACTCATTGGCACAGTCGTACTTTCTGAGACAGTATTTACATTGTATATTGCATGCCGGCGCTACCGGCAGATGTATCCTGCCGAATTTGTCGTGTGCCTTTTCTGAAAAACATGGGTGCTGATCAATGTTGATACTGTTGTCGTGTGGTCTCGCAGTTGGTCCCATTTCCATCCTCTCTTTCTGACGGTTATTTGCCTGCATATTAAAACAACCGTTCCGGTTACCCAGTCCTGTTTATTACAATACCTGCGCGATTTCAATATGAACGTGGCACTTTTTTGTGCACGTCCTGGCGCATGAGCCGCAGCCTATGCAGTTCTGGGGATTTGATATGGACATCACTTTATTGCCCATGTCGTCTCCGTACTCGTCTTCTCCTTCAAAGGGTTTTTCTATCAGCTCAAGAACGTCCCAGCCGCATACTTTGTAACAGCGGCCGCACCCAATGCATTTTTCTGAATCGATTGATTCAATGAAGCGGGGGACCCATACCTGACCGCCGCGTGTGTATCCGGTAATTTGCATATTTATCTCCTTTATTCTGTTAAACGTCATTCCCGTTCCGCTGTAGGGGCAGGTCTTGTGCCTGCCTTATAGAGGGCAATCAGGTCACGTACCTGCCCTAAAAAGGGCAACCACAAGGGTTGCCCCTACAGTGGTTACGCTATCGCTTCCCCATCCCTCTCACTCGTCCTGACTCTCACAGCGCCTTCAATGGGTGAGACAAATATCTTTCCGTCTCCGCGCTTGCCTGACTGATTGACCTTGATAATCGATTTTACAATCTTGGTGACAACATCATCCGGGACAATTATCGTGAGCATCCTCTTCGGCACATAGAGGGCGACCTTCGGCAGTGTATGTTCAAGCGCATAGGCAGACGGGGTCGGTTTTAATTTAACAGTCGTGCAGAAACTCTCAGGCATTTCAGAGTCCATCTCCGCGCACATCGCGCCCTTCTGTTTCCCTCTTCCATCCACACTCTGAATTGAGAGGGAAGAATATCCCAGTTCATCAAGGACCTTTTTTGTTTCAGGCAGCTTGTCTCTCCTTATGATCGCGGTAATCTCTTTCATAACACCATCTCCCCTGTCCTTACGGTATACGAAGCCTCTACCGGGCTTACAAATATTTTCCCGTCTCCTATAAAACCTGTCTTTGACCTGGACGTGATCAGGTCGATCACTTTCTCCACATCCTCTGTGTCAACTACCGTCATAATGAGGGTCTTGGGAAGCTCATCATAATGCACAGGCCCCACCTGAAGCCCTTTTTGCTTCCCTCTTCCGAACACCGGCATCTTGGTGAGAGAAGAAAATCCGGCCCCCTCAAGTGCCAGCACTACCTCCTGTTCCTTCTCCGGTCTGATGAATGCTCTGATCATTTTCATGTTTAAATCCTCCTTTTTGTTGGGTAGTTATTATTTCCTGTCATTCCGCACTTGATGCGGAATCCAGTTCTTTTTTCTGGATTCCCGCTTTCGCGGGAATGACGCCACGCGACTGCTATGTGCTATTCATGGCCTTTCTGAGCCAGGGCGGCGGTGACGTTTTCAGTTTGTCCACGAGTTGTATAAGGGACTCCTTGATAGAAACGACCCTGTCGATCTTGACCGGCATGATCCCTTTTCGGGCAAGCCTTGCTGCAGAAGGACCACCGATCGCCATCAGATATATGAGCCTGCAGTCATCCAGTCTGTCCACTTTCTCCTGTACAACTGTTTCATGTAACAGCTTGTTGTCCCTTGAATCCTCGACTGCACTGTCCCTGCCTTCAGAAAACTTTCTCACCTCAATAAACTGATATCCTTCTCCGGAGACATCGTAAATGGCGAACGTCCCGCACCTGCCGAAATGCTCATCCACATTTATGCTGTCCGATGTTGCAAATGCCACTTTCATGGGGCCTCCTAAAAAATATGCCTGTCTTCGCAGTACTGGTTTACATCTGATAACATCTCTGATAAAAAAAGCTTCAATCGCTTAATCTCTTTCTTAAACCTGATCATTTCTCTCTCCTTATCAGTCATTCCGGGTTTGCCCCGGAATCTGCAGG
>JBFLYJ010000281.1:0-4752 GCA_040756635.1 Nitrospirota bacterium | reverse complement strand
TTACTTGTGAGATAAAAACTTATATATGCAGGGTTATAAAAGTCATCAGAAACGATCATTATATTCCGACTGAAAAATATAGAGAGAAATATCAATTCTTCCAAAAATCTACGAATTCAATAATTGTTATAGTAATCAGTAGGTTAATCTACATTAAGTCGCTATATTTAGGAGGTGGATGCATGAAAAAGAAATTTTTTTTGTTGTTAATCATGGCATTTGTTTTAACATTTTCATCAATCTGTGCAGCGCAAGAACCTCCTCTTGGTCTTGGCAATATCGCAGTAAAGTTAAGTTATATTAGTTTTACTGAAGACGAAGATACAGGGATCTATGCGGGGCTTGAAGGATATGGTGAAATCAGACCGAACTTATATCTTGGTGCGGAGGTCGGCTATGCGAATTCTATTAGTGAAGCAGATACTTTTGTCCCGATTGAGTTAAACCTCAAATATGCAATAAAAGTTGCATCTGACTTTGTAATAGATATCGGTGCCGGGGGTTCATACAATTACGTTGAAGAAGAACACCGTGACAGCGATTGGCTGTGGGGTCTGCAATTCTTTGCTGATCTGAATTACAAACTAAATAAGTTTTTCATGGGTATTCAAGCAAAATATCAACAGACTGAGCATTACAAAGACACTGATACTGATTTCAACAACTGGAGATTCGGCGGGAAAATAGGCATAATGTTCTAATTTTCTAAACATTTTTAAGCAGAAAAAATATTCTTTATGAGAAAAATTACTTTATTACTACGGCAATTAAATAGATGAAAGATGTCACGCTCCGACTTGATCGGAGCATCCAGTCCCTTATGGATTCCCCGGTCAAGCCGGGGAATGACGTCGTTTTGGTATTTGCTTGCCGGAGCAATAATATGCCATGCGGGCCTCACTTGCCCGGCGGCTCATGTCTATCGTTAAACTCATTCTCTTATAAATCATCACTTTTTCGGCTTGCATATTTTGTTTGTGCGTAGGTGCACATCGCAAGAATACCCTGTCTACTCCGGGGTGAAAGAAACGCAGCATTCCGGAGAATCCCGAGAGGCAAACTTACTTCATGGAGCTTACATCGGCAGTCTCTCCCTGCCGCACAAGCATTCACATAGGAATAAGCTTTTATGGAAGTTATGATTCCTGTTGGTTACTGTATATAACACGTAGACCAATTCCGCAATATTTCTTTATTAAGCCATCCTTTGAGTTAATATCTATTATGTTTTGGGGCATTTCCTCTATAATTATTTAAGGATATTTTCAATGCCCTTAGTTCACAATGAGGATGGATATTGGGAACTCAAGATCGAGGATGATGAACATCTTCCGTTGGAAAAATTTCATCCGACGTATAAAGATGCGTTGCCGCGTTATTGCACAGCGCTTGATACGGCCTTTCTAAAAGCAAGACAAAAATGCGAATTTGAGTTTTTACTGACACTCTTTCGTATCAGAGGACATGATAATAGGGGCATCGGCGACGCATACGAAACTACCTTGCGTGCAATGCCATTATTGTATGAGATTCATAATAAAACGGAAAATTATGAAGCCGCGCGTCATCTTCAGTTGTGGATTTATGTACATATAGTTGAAGCATCTGAACCCTATGAGATTTTATCGAATTTAGTACATGTTTCCTTAGGTAAACGGTTCAGTGGTCAATTCTATCCATATAAGGTCGGGCAAAGTAGACCTGAGTCTCCTGATACCAAAATAGCGAAAATAGAGAGAGCTGCGGTGAGAGCGGGTATACCCGAAGTGGTAACCCCCTTAAAAGAAATTTGGGATAAAAACCTAAGGAACGCAATAGTTCACTCTGATTATATTTTGTATGGTGGTGATGTTCTCACAAGGGAAAGAAAATATACCCACGAGGAAATAATGACAGTAGTGACCCGTGCAATTGTGTATCACCAGGCTTTGTCCATTCTTTTTAAGGTACATATTGAGAGTTATGATGAGCCTGAAACAATTCCAGTGCATCCTGCTTCCTCAAAAAAACGGGGAGCAAAAGCTGTGGTCATCGTCCGTAAGGGGCATGGTGCTGCCGGTTTGAAGGCTGCCTTGACCAAAGAAGAAATTGCACGGGGGGAAATATACTGGCGCTTGGGTAGATTCACCCCGAAAGAAATAGATATTCTTAACAGCGATCCAACACTCGCATTATTACCCGGAAGCGAGAATAATAATTAAGCGGATAATTCTTGGCTGCCAATTTGTAAGGTCGCAATCCCAGTCTGGGTAGGAATTTGCACATTTCCGAATTCTATAGCCTATAAGTATTCGGAGGTTTCTTTGTATTGAAGGGTGCAATAAAAAAACAGGCAAACTTTCTTCTGCCCGAAGATTTGCTCGATGACCTTGAGAGGAGTGTTTCTATAAGGCAGCAAAGTAAATTTGTTGAAGAAGCGTTAAGAAGGGAGCTGAAGCGATTGAAATTGGAAAGGGCGCTCAAAACGAGTTTCGGGGCATGGAAGGGCGCGGAACATCCTGAACTGAAGGGCGGCACGGGGGTGTTTATAAGAAGCCTCAGAAAATCGTCCAGGCTCAAAGTCCCTCAGTCAAAACGAGCTAAGGAATTTCCTAAATAAATCCCAAAAGCTTTATCCCATCTCTCACAAACAGCACTGCAAACAGCAGAAGAACGACCCCCAGCAGTCGTATGCTGTAAACGTAGAAATTGCTCTTCGGAAAGTCTTTCGATTTATGAACCATCACCGCCACGAGAATTTTTGAGCCCACGAGGGACAGATAGAACCCTATGATGAAGAGGGCGGCTGAGAAAAAGTCTGCCCTGTAAGCTTTGAATACGGTCGGAGCGCCCACGGCTATCCAGAAAAGGTACGGGTGAGGATTAAGGAAATTGGCTATCACTCCTTTTCTCAGAGATTGCGGCTGAATCTTGTCCTCGTTCGATGCAATCCCTTTAACCGTGATGCTCTCATATGCGAGATAGCCGACAAACAGCGCCCCGAGAAGAGATATCGCGCCCAATATGATGTTGGAATGAGAAAGGTTTGAGAGAATGAGAATCGATACGACAACAATCGGCACGTCCGTCAGGAGCGGGGCAAGCGCGACCAGTATTCCCGCTCGACGGCCATGTCGGATTGTTTCGGCAATGACCAGAGTAAGCAGCGGGCCGGGAGAAATTCCCGCCGCCAATCCGAATATTGTTCCGGTTATCAGGAATTCTAAGGAGCCGGTCATAAAAGTATATCCCAAATCCAGCGATAACAATGGTGAAAGCTTGGTTTATCGGTCATTGCGAGAGCCCAAAGGGTGCACGACAATCTCATCGGTAAAGCCGAGATTGCTTCGTTCCACTCGCAATGACATTTCCTATCGCCGGATTTGGGTAAAATTATCCTATCCATTTCGTATATTCGATGCGGTTTCCGATGCCGTAATGTACCCCGACATCTGTCGGGGAAGGCTTTTCGCGCCGACTCACTTTCCGGGCTCATGATTCTTATGCAACTGTTAGGTTTATAATCGCTATAATGGTATATATCATATAGAAAGGACCGACAAACTGTCATGTGTGAATTCTGCACGAAACATGGCGAAGGGAAGAAATGGTATGAGAACATCAGGAACTATACTGAAGAGGTCTTTCATCAGGTAAACTCCGAAGAGCACCTGAGGGGCTATCTGAAGGATTTCCAGCGGTCCGTCATGGAAGATACTGCGCGTGCTTTTGCATGGAAAAAACGCTTCCCCCGCATTTATGACCTCATCGTTTATCCTCTTGTCACAAAGCATCTGAAAAAAACTCATTTCGGACAGATCGTACCTGTTGAGGATATCGAGAATATATTAGGTCGATGTGCTTCGATCATAAGATTGCCCTGCGTCTGCCGGAAGGTCACTATCGGCGACGGCAAACGTTATTGTCTTGGCGTGGGCATGGACCTTACGCGGATCTTCAGGGATATCCCCGATTTCAGTGATTTTGAACGGCTGACCGCAGATGACGCGAAGGCTTTTGTTCGTCATCTTGACGTCGAAGGGCAGACGCACAGCGTCTGGACCTTTAATACCCCGTTTATCGCCGCTGTCTGCAATTGCGATACAGACTGTATGGCCTACCGTTTCCAGATGACCATGCGCATCGGCAAGGTAATGTGGAAAGGGGAGTATGTCGCCCGCGTCGACCCCTCGGAGTGCATCGGTTGTCGCGAATGCGCCGGAAGATGCTATTTCGGTGCCCTGTCGTATGACAGGCGGAACGAAAAATGTTCTGTCGATCCGACGAAATGCTACGGATGCGGCATTTGCAGAACGGCCTGCGCAAATGATGCCATTCGCTTAGTGGACAGAACATGGGTTGCACAGGCGGCCGGGAGTTTTTAGCAGTCGGGAACTTTGCCGTTTGCCCGGACATATTGCCTCATGATTGTTTCGCCGCAACCATAGAAATCCCTCTAAATCAATAGGTTGCACTATGGCATTCCCCTTGCTTATCCAATCCGTAACAATCCAAAGGAGGTAATTCACAATGACAGACCGGAAATCAGTTTTGTTGAGTGTGCTTGTCGATCTGAAAGTCGGCGACAAGGCGGATCTGAAGAATCTTATAGAAAGACTTGAGTGCAAGTGCACCGACGAGAGTGGAGAGGGAGCGGAGATAGTCGATGTCAAAATACTGGACCGCAAACTCCTCATCGAGGGAGAGGATGAAGATTAGCATGCTTCACTGACAGGAAATGAGAGAGCGGCTATCCCGAAAGCGTTCGGGGCT
>JBFLYJ010000280.1:0-4765 GCA_040756635.1 Nitrospirota bacterium | reverse complement strand
GGTGGAGCGAGATCGGCGATGAGATGTTCAGGCTCAAAGATCGTGGCGGCAGGGACATGTGTCTGGGGATGACCCATGAGGAGATTATTACGTGGCTTGCATCGATGGAGATACGTTCATACAGGGACCTGCCGCAGATGTGGTATCAGATCCAGACAAAATTCCGCGATGAGGCCAGACCGAAAAGCGGGATTCTGAGGACTCGCGAGTTTATTATGAAGGACAGCTACAGTTTTGACAGGGACGAGAACGGCCTTGAAGAGAGCTACAGGAAACACGCAGAGGCGTATCACAGGATTTTTCGGAGATGCGGCCTTGTTTTCTTTCAGGTTGACAGTGACCCCGGCATGATGGGGGGCGCTACCGCGCATGAATTTATGGCCCCTAGCCCTGCAGGAGAAGACACAATTGTTATATGTGACAAATGCGGATATGCCGCCAATGTGGAGCTGGCATTGTCGGTTCCGCCTCCGCAAGAGAGTGCGGATTCAGAAAGTCCCCCTTTGGAAAAGGGGGATGTAGGGGGATTATTGCAAGAGATTTCTACCCCGGATAAAAGGACTGTTGCCGAGGTATCGGGTTTTTTAAAAGCGGACCCGTCATGTTTCATAAAAAGTCTTGTTCTTATCGGAAAGGATGGTCCTTTCATGGCGCTTGTCAGGGGAGACCAGGAACTTCATGAAAAGAAGCTCCAGAGGATAGTGGGTGAGTTCAGGCCCGCACAGAAAGACGAGATAAGAGATATCCTCGGGGTCGAAGCCGGATTTATAGGACCGCACAATAACAAGCTGAAAAAGATTGCGGACTTTTCACTTAAGGAAGGCAGCTATATTTCGGGGGCGAACAGGGAAGGTTTTCACACAAGTGGAATAAAAGCGGGAGAGCATTTTGATGCGCAGTGGCATGACATTCATGTCGCCCGCGGGGGGGACGGCTGTTCGGGCTGCGGTGTTCCACTTAGGGAAGAAAATGTGATCGAGATCGGCAATATATTCAAGCTCGGGACTAAATATTCGCAGCCCCTGAAGGCCGTGTACCTTGATGAAAACGGCGGGGAGAAGACGATAGTCATGGGCAGTTACGGGATAGGCCCCGCGCGGATTGCCGCGGCCGCGATCGAGCAGAACAATGACAGTGACGGGATGGTATGGCCGCTGAGTATCGCGCCGTTTGACGTGGAGATAGTAGTCCTCGGAACCGATGATCAGGAAATCTCTGAAACCGCATCCGGAATTTACCGGGAGCTTAAGGAAAAAGGCTTTGAGGTCATTATGGATGACAGGGATGAACGACCGGGCGTGAAGTTCAAGGACGCTGACCTGCTGGGGATACCATGCCAGATCGTCATCGGCAAGAAGGCGTTAAAGGAAGGCCTCGTAGAGTTCAAAATCAGGAAGACTAAAAAGACGGAGCGTATTGCACCATCTGACGCGGCTGCGAGTGTCTGCAGGCTTTTCGGAAGGTAAATGAAGATTTCTACGGCATCCATCGGGATTCCAGGGGTAGCGGGAGGGGAATAAGCAGTGCCTGCTTCCTGCTCACTTAGTTAGGGGACGACATCTTGATGTAAAGGGGCTTTAAACAGCAAATAATATATTCGGTTAAAAAAGGACCTGTACGGCCTAAGCCGTACAGGTCCTTTTTGCAGTTGATATTAATTTCCGTGAGGGTTCGGTTCAGGGCTCCCGGGCTGGTCACCGGAGGCTTCCCACGGCAGAGGAATCGATTTAAGGGTATCTTCGTTTTTGACTACCTTAATTTCGCCTTTTAACTTCTCTACGTATGAGTCGAACAGGTTCTTTCTTTTCTCACCAAGAAGCTGTCTGTGAATTGATTCAGCCGACTGCTCAAAACTGGCTTGAGACCCTTTCTTTATGTCCATCAGTTTAATTATATGAAAACCGAAGCGGGTCTTTACCGGTTCACTGACTTCCCCGGGTTTAAGCTGTGCCGCGGCGTTTTCAAATTCCGGGACCATCTTGCCCCTGGTGAAATACCCAAGGTCGCCGCCTTTGTTTGCGGAGCCCTGGTCTTTGGAGTATTTTTTTGCAAGCTCAGAAAAACTTTCACCCTTCTTAATTTTGGCATATATGTCTTTTGCTTCTTTCTCCGTCTCAACCAGTATATGGCTAGCCCTCAACTCCGTCCCTATCGTAAATTTATCGGCGTTTCCATCATAGAAGGCCTTGACCTCGGAATCTTCAACTGTTGCCTTCTCCTCGATCTCCTTCTTGAGTACGAGCGATACGAGCGTCATTTTTTCGAATTCACTTACCTTGTCTATATACTCCGGGTCGTTATCAAGCTTCATCTTCAGAGCGTGTTGATAGATAAGCTCCCGCTTGATCAATTCGTCAAGAAACTTGTCCTTGCCTTCATCTCCCGCGAACTGCGGTCTGGCCCACTCCGGTATCCTGCTGATCTCCTTTTCAAAGTCAGCCTTTGTGATCTCAGCCTTGTCCACTTTTGCCACAACAGGCCCGTTTGCCTTCCCCCCCCCTGACTTGTTACATCCGGCCGCTGAAACCATGCAGACCATGAGGAAGGCGTAAAACAAAAGTTTTTTCATATGATTTCTCCTTGTTTAAAGATAATAAGATCAGACTGTTTTATACCATAACGGAACGGCTATTTCAATAGCATGACAGTGTATGAATGGAGACATACAGACAGGTAATAAGTTTAAGATTCATGCCGTTCACTTATCATTTGCCGCAAGACCTGTTTAAAGTACAGAAAAGACCGCCGTTGTTTTACAATATTGATATGCGCAAGAGATTGTTTCTGAAAGTCGGTGACAGGGTCAATCATCTAGGGAACCTGGACTGGGGGGCGGGGATGGTTATTGAAGAAAGGCATTCCGGTCTTTCAGGAGGTTTCTGCATGGTAAGAATATTATTTGACGACGGCAATGAAAGGTCGTTCATTAACGATCTTGACAACTCGCACTGCTGTTTCTATGCCGGTATGAGGATATTATAGCGGTCAGCCGTTGGTCCTGAACCGTTTTTTTACAAACGCTACCTCTTCCTCGCGGCTCTTTATCCTTCTTTCCAGTCTTTCTTCAAGTATAGCGTTCAATATTTTTTTGAATACCGGGCCGGGAGCATAGCCCATTTTTTTCAGCTCTTTGCCTGTCAGTTCAGGCTTTATCTTTCTTAGCGTCGTCAGGTACAGGGAGATCGCCTTTTTCTGTTCCTGGTCCTTTGTCCTCGCCATTGCAAAAAGGATGGCAGGGACGTCCAGAGGCATCAGCGCATTATAGATTTCTTTTTCAGAGACACTCCGCAGAGAGGCAATGACCTTCCCTGACTGCTCAATGCCTTCGAGTATCTCCTTCCTGGCGGACGGAGGGACATAAAGTCTCTGGAGGGCCTCGCCTCTTTCGGGTGGAGTCAGTTCATTGAGCAGTGCCATGAGAAAAAGATGCGCCCGGTTCAGTTCTTCCTCAAAGAACAGGAGCTTGAACCACGCAAGTGTTTCCTGTATGGCCTCGAAGGTGTCTTTCAGCGTCTCGGTTATCGCGAGACTCTTGTGAATGAATTTCAGCAGGTCGAAGCCGGACAGACGTTTTATCGCGTTGACCGGCTCTGTCTCGCTGAACAGCAGATTGAGTTCGTCGTACATCCTGGCGCCGGACAATTTATCGAAGAGATTTATACGCACTGCGGTCTTTATCAGATTTGCGGTGTGCTTGCTTATCTTGAAACCGAAGCGTTCGGAAAACCTGATGGCCCGGAACGCCCTTGTCGGGTCTTCGATAAAACTCAGGTTGTGAAGGATCCGCAATGTCTTTTCCTTCAGGTCGCGCTGTCCGCCGAAGAAATCAAGAAGCTTGCCGAAGTGTTCAGGGTTCAGCATTATCGCCATGGTATTTATGGTGAAGTCCCGGCGGTAGAGATCTTTCTTGATCGATGAGGTCTCCACGTGAGGAAGAGCGGCAGGTGATTCGTAATATTCTGTCCTTGATGTCGCAACGTCAAACTTCAGGAAGTCCGTTATCACGACAGCCGTGCCGAACCGCTTGTGCGTCTTTATTTTCACGCCGAGTCTGTCTCCGAGCGCATGGGCGAACGCTATCCCGTCCCCTTCTATCACGATGTCGATATCTAAATTCGATTCACCCCGCAGCAGGTCCCTGACCGAGCCGCCCACAAGGTATGAAGTGAATCCGAGGTCTCTCGCCACTTCGCCGGATAATTTAAGCAGGTCATATATTTCTGAAGGGAACCGTGCCCGGATAACGGCCGAAAGGTTTTTGCCGATGGAGGGCTTCTCGGTCAATTTTTCCTGGCCGGACAACAGGCTTTTCCTGAGCAGACTTTCATACAGGGAGCGCAGCAGATCGGTCCGGGTTATGGCGCCGACTATGCGGCCGTTGTCCACAACAGGCATAAATCTCTGGTTCTGTTCTATCATCATTGATTCAATCAGGGTTATCGGGGCGGAAGGCTTTACCGAAGGCGCCTCAGTCGTACAGAATTCGGAGATGCGGCTCTGGCCGAAACCGTGGAAGAGCGCTTTTTCCACGACTTCCCTTGAAATTAGCCCGTAAAACGCGCTGTTTCTCAAAACTGGCAGCACGTTGACTTCATATCTTGTCATCATCTTTTCCGCTGTCTTGATCGTCTTGTTCCAGGGAATGCTTTTTACCGGACTCGTCATAATGTCAGCTGCAGTTTTCGAAGGGTGTATTTTCTCCTTAAGAATGAGCAGCAGTTTCTCCCCTGTTTCTTCCAGCGACATGTCCCTGACGACCGCAGAA
>JBFLYJ010000028.1:0-15431 GCA_040756635.1 Nitrospirota bacterium | reverse complement strand
GGATGCGTCATACATCAGCCCTATGATATAGAAGTAGGCGCAGGCACTTTTAATCCCGCCACATTTTTCCGGGTGCTCGGCCCTGAACCATGGAAAACCGCCTATGTGGAACCTTCCAGAAGACCCACTGACGGCAGATATGGTGAAAACCCGAACAGGCTGCAACATTATTACCAGTATCAGGTCATACTGAAACCGTCTCCGCCCGACGCCCAGGAGATTTATCTGAAAAGTCTTTCCGCAATCGGCATCGATCTGCTCAAGCATGATATCCGCTTCGTTGAAGATGACTGGGAGTCCCCGACTCTTGGAGCATGGGGCTTGGGTTGGGAAGTATGGCTTGACGGGATGGAAGTAACTCAATTTACATATTTTCAGCAGGTGGGCGGCATCGAGCTGAAACCGGTTTCGGTTGAACTGACATACGGCCTTGAGCGTATCGCCATGTATCTGCAGGAAGTCAACAATGTCTATGATCTTAAATGGAGCGATACTATCACATACGGGGACATCCATCATGAAACCGAAGTTGAGTTTTCCAAATACAACTTCGATGCCGCTGATACCGGTCTCCTGTTCACCCTGTTTGAAAAATATGAGGCAGAGACGTTAAATACTCTTAACAGGGACCTTGTCCTGCCCGCTTATGATTACTGTCTTAAATGCTCTCACAGTTTTAATCTGCTGGATGCCCGTGGTGCCATAAGCGTCACGGAAAGAACGGCTTATATAGCAAGAATCAGAAACCTTGCCAGAAAATGCGCGCACGGTTATCTGAAACTGCGGGAAGAGATGGGTTACCCGCTGCTGAAAAAATAGCAGCTTTCGCTGTTTCAGCCGGTCGAAATGTCATTCGCATGAAACAGCATATACGGATTATATTATGAAACCTTTACTTATCGAAATAGGATCAGAAGAAATACCGGCAAGGTTCATCCCCAGAGGACTTGCCTTGCTAAAAGGGGACCTTGTTCAGTTGCTGGACAAGTCTTATATCAAATACGGAAGCATAGCGGAATACTCGACACCAAGAAGGCTGTCCTTACTCATAGATGACGTAGCGGAAATACAGGAAGACAGGACTACGGAGACTCTGGGGCCTCCAAAGAAAGCCGCGTTTGACGCAGACGGAAAACCGACTAAAGCCGCAACGGGATTTGCCAGGTCGTTGAATATTGATGTAGGAGACCTTTCCATAAAGACAACCGAAAAGGGAGAATACGTCTCTGCTACTATTTATGAAAAAGGGAGACCGACAGCGGATATACTGGCACAGTCCCTGCCTAAACTGATAGCATCTCTTCAGCTTCCGAAATCAATGAGGTGGGGTGAGGGATCTTTAAAGTATTTCAGGCCCATTCAGTGGATACTTGCTCTTCTGGGCGGTGAAGTTATTCCCTTTTCACTTGATTCAATTAAAAGCGGCAATATTTCATACGGGCACAGATTCCTGTCTCCAGGCCCTGTTGTTATTGATTCACCCCTTTCATATTTATCCTTGCTTCGGCAGAACCATGTTTATGCCGATCCCGCTGAAAGAAAAAAATTGATATCGGAAGGGATACGGGCGGTCGAATCGTCTGCGGACGGCATAGTTCATGAAGACGTTGAACTGCTTGATACGGTCACAAATCTCGTAGAATTTCCGACTGCCGTAATGGGAAGTTTTGACAGCAAATTTCTGGCCCTTCCCAAAGAGTTATTAATAACCGTAATGAGGACCCATCAGAAATATTTCTCGGTAGAAGACAGGGGAGGCATGATGAAGTCCTCTTTTATCGTGATAAGCAATATGAATAAAGAAGTCAATGACACGGTAAGAAGAGGCGCAGAACGTGTACTCAGGGCAAGACTCGAAGACGCGAGGTTTTATTTCGCAGAAGACCAGAAGACCGCCCTGCCTGATTACGTTGAGGAACTTAAAAAAGTGACCTTCCAGGAGAAACTAGGGAGCCTGTATGAAAAAACCGAACGGGTATGTTTACTTTCTTCTTTTATAGCTGACATGATCAATCCGGATTTAAAAGAACAAACTCTTAGGGCCTCCCTGCTGTGCAAAGCGGACCTTGTCTCAGGTGTGGTCCGGGAGTTTCCGGAGCTTCAGGGATATATGGGGATGATATATGCCGAAAAGTCCGGAGAAGCCCCTGACATAGCTGCAGCGATATTTGAACACTATCTTCCCAGGTCTGCCGGGGACATACTGCCCTCCGGCGAGACAGGTTCAATAGTCTCCATCGCAGACAAAATGGACAATATAGCCTCATTCTTTTATCTGGATATGATACCATCGGGTTCTGAAGACCCATTCGCATTGAGGAGACAGGCGGTCGGGATAATAAATATTCTGCAGCGCAATTCTTATTATATCTCCCTTAATTCTCTCGTGGAGGCGTCCCTGGGAAGGCTGGAATCGTCTGACAAGAAAAGGGCTGAGCTTGCGGGCATGATTATGCAGTTTTTTGCTCAAAGGCTGGAAGGCATTCTACTCTCTCAAGGGTACAGCTATGATGTTGTCAATGCCTCACTTGCCGTGACTGTGTTGAATATAACCGATATCCAGAAAAGGACCGAGGTCTTGTCAGCGCTGAAAAAGGCCCCCGGATTCCCCGCGCTCCTGACCGCGGCAAAGAGGGTTTATAATATCCTTGCCAAAGTCCAGCCAGGTGAAGTGAAGGAGGCTTTACTGCAGGAACCTTCTGAAATCGAGTTGTTCAAAGCGGTGGAGAATGTCGGGAAGGAAATAGTGACTGCTTCAGGTTTTGACGCCATGTTTAAACTTGAGGGTCCCGTCAATTCATTCTTTGACGGCGTTCTTGTGATGGACAAAAATCCCCAAATTAAGGAAAACAGGCTGGCCCTTCTTTTTTCGGTAAAAAAGCTCTTCGATTCACTGGCGGACTTTTCCAGGATAGTCGAATAGTTTCGACCCGGTCATATTTTAAAATGAGTGCGCGTAAAGAAAGTTATGAGGTCAATCCGGCCTTTTTGCAGCAGTGCCTCCATATCTTTTCCGCTCAGGGGTTTGGAAAATAAATATCCCTGCATGTATTCGCATCCCAGAGCTTTAAGCTGGGCAAGCTGTTCCTCGGTTTCTACACCTTCAGCTATGACACTCATGTCCAGACTGTGCGCGAGAGTCGTAATTGCCTTGACGATCTCCAGGTTATCTTCATTGGCACTGATCCTTTTTACAAATGACCGGTCAATTTTCAGGACATCAACCGGGAACTGGTGCAGATAGCTCAGAGAGGAATACCCTGTTCCGAAATCATCGATATGGATTTTGACATTCATCTCTTTCAGCTGAAATAACAGAGGAGAAGCCAGTTTGGCATTTTCCATGATCATGCTTTCAGTAATCTCAAGCACCAGGCATTCAGGTCTAATACCCGTCTCCTGGATCACATGCCGAATTTGATTTATCAGCTTGGGCAGCAGCTGCTTGCTGGATATATTTACACTAACGGACAAATGCGACATTGAAGGGTACTGCTTATGCCAGGCATTTAACTGCCGGCAGGCTTCATAAAGGACCCATTCCCCGATCTCTATAACGAGGCCTGTTTCTTCGGCGGTCGGGATGAAGTCATTAGGCGAAATAAACCCCTGAACAGGATGCAGCCAGCGGATAAGCGCTTCAAGGCCCTCGATGCTTCCATCCTGCATGGATATTATAGGCTGGTAATGCAGTATGAATTCATTCTGGTTGACTGCCTGACGAAGGTCCGTCTCAAGCTGCAGACGGGCTACCGCAGTGGCATACATGCCGGCGTCGAAGATTTTGAATCTCTCATTGCCGTTATTTGACTTGGCATGATACATCGCAATATCGGCATTGCGCAGCAGGTGTTCGGGCTGATCGTACCCCGTGGTACTGAAAGCTATTCCTATGCTCGCAGTAGTAAACACATCCTGTCCGCTTAAATTAAAAGGCATCCTCAGCTGGTCCTGTACCCGTTCCGCGATAAAGATCGCCTCTCCCTTGCTTCCAAGGTCCTCAAGCAGGAGCGCGAACTCGTCTCCTCCGAACCGCGCGACCGTATCTCCGGGGCGAAGACTTGATTCGAGCCTCTTGCTGACGGCTACAAGCAGTTCATCCCCGGTAGTGTGTCCCATGCTGTCATTAAGGACCTTGAAACGGTCCATATCCAGAAAGAGCACGGCAAACATATATTTGCTGTTTCTCCTTTCTCTCTCGACAGCGTGTTCAAGGCGGTCCATGAAAAGCGCCCTGTTGGGAAGGCCTGTAAGGGAATCATGCAGCGCGTCAAAAACAAGCTGTTCCTCGGCTTTCTTGCGTTCTGTAATGTCCGTCATAGACCCTACCATACGATGGGCCTTTACTGACACATCTCCCACGGAAAGACCACGGCTCAGAACCCAGCGGTATGTCCCGTCTTTGTGCATGATACGATGTTCATTTATAAAATTGGGGGACTGCCCGTTTACGTGAGCGGTTATTTCCATTTCCACATGAACCCGGTCATCCGGATGGATCCTGTCGAGCCATTCAACAAGAGTGTTGCTTAATTCATGTTCTTCATAGCCGAGCATCGATTTCCATCGCGGGGAATAAAACACCTGATTTGATTCCAGGTCCCAGTCCCACAGGCCGTCGTTTGCGCCGCGCGCGGCCAGGGCATAGCGCTCCTCACTCTTCTTGAGATTTTCCTCCGCCTTTTTACGATCGGTAATGTCCCTTGTATATTCGATAATGTACGTTACGTTCCCGCTTTCATTAAATATGGGATAAGTATAAATTTCGGTCCATACCGGTGCTCCGTCGCTGTTCATTACAAGTTTATCTTTCGCACAGGGGTCTTTGGATTTAAATGTAGTCGCAACGATACATTCTTCACATACACTGCTTCTGCCATGTATGACTTCATAACATATATGACCGGTGATTTCGGCGATATTTTTATTTTTCATGTCCGCATAGGCCTCATTAATTTTCACAATTCTGTATTCAGCGTCAAATATGCAGAAAGGATCGCGTATACTGTCAAAAATGGTGCTTAAGAATTTTTCGGACTTTACGAGTGCCTCTTCCGCCACGATTCGTTCAGACATCTCAATCTGGATCTTTTCATATCCTTCTTTAATTGTGGTACTCATTGTATTGAAATGCTGTGCAAGCTCGCCAAACTCCGTTCTGTCTCTGTAAGAAATCTTAGAACCGTACTGCCCAGAGGAGATCATTCTTGTTGCGTTCAGCAGTTCCCCTATGGGCCGGGTGACCGATCTTGTCAATATGATCGCAACAATAATGCCGAGAAACGATGTTACTAAGATAGTCCCTATAAGTATGGTCTTGACATTGTTTATGTCCATCAAGGTACTGTCTCGTTCGGCATCAAGGACAAGGCTCGCCTTGTGCGACATTTCTTCAGTCATCTCCAGAAGTCTCTTCCCTATATCTACAGCATTATTCCGCTGTGCCAGTACTCTTTCCGATCCCGCGCTTGATGTTATGTAATAGCTCAGGCTTTTTTCGTACTCACCTATAAGTGATTGTATGCCTGTTATCCGGTCGGACAGCCGCGGCGGATGATGACAGGCATCGCATTTCTTTACTGACTCCTCAAGGTTAGAAACATTTTTTATAATTGCATCAATGTCTTCAGCATAAGGTGAACTGACCGCGTAAAGGTTTGCCTGTACGGCCTGAATATTTATGACAAGCAACCGCCGAAGCTGTTCCACCTCCTGCAGTTTTATTATGCGATTCAGTTCAGACGTGTTTGTAGTTATATACAGCATGGCGATAGCGGCGCCGATGCTGAAAAAAATGAAAATGGCCATCAACGATGCAATTATTTTACGCTTCACTTATGCCCTGATCTCACTCATTTTTGTAATTATAATTTCTTAAATCTATTCCCGCTTTTCTCGTTAGTTCAAATACGGGGGCATAATCATCTTCGGTTGTTTCTATGAACTTGATGGCGCCGAATTTAACCAGGACTTCCTTACCTTCGGGATCGCTGTCCATTTCAAGAAGGGTCTTTTTCAGTTTCATTCTTATGTCAGTAGCGATATTGCTTCTCATGGCAAGACCGTTTGAAGGTACTTCCGGTGAGGTTGCAATAACAACGAGGTCCTCCTTGATGCGGGGGTCCTCTTCGGCGAGCATATCGAACATCGTGTTCTTCGCACATCCGACCTCCGCCTCCTTATTAAGAACAGCGTATATAGCCGCGTCATGACTTCCGGTAAAATAATATTCTTTAAAGAAGGACTTGATGTCAGTTATACCATGCTCCTTCAGGTACGCAACCGGGAATACGTATCCCGCCGTGGTTGCCTTGTCAACAAAGGCCATAACAGAATGCCGCATACGGTCTGCGCTGTTAATCACACTGTATTTATGTACGAATATATAACCCTTGTACGTAGATGTCCCGTCAGGGTTTACCGGCCTTGCGATAGGCTGGATACCAAGCTTCTTTATTGCCATTGCGCCGGTGAAACTTCCCCAGAATGCACCGTCCATATTCTTTTTTTCGAAGCTCTCTATGATGTTCCCATATCTGGACAGAACTGTGAACCTGATTTTAATATTTGTTTTTTTCTCTATATAGTCACCTATAGGTTGATATCTTTTCATTTGTTTGAATACATTTTGCTCGGGGATAAGTCCGATAGTCAGCTGAGAAGCGTATGAAACACCTGCCAAAACAAAAAACACCAAAAAAGAAATAATAAAACGCATCCTGTCCCTCCTCGCCCTTTGATCTTTTTTCACTATTGTTATCGGCACATACAAAAAAAATATTTAATATAATTCACCTATTACATTATCATGCGCTCCTTATTGCTATAACTCCGTCCATTTTTGCATGCTTCTTCTTATAAGAGTCATTGTATAACTACACTTTATGCTTTGGCTAACTTCCGAATTTTACTCATAAAACAATTCAGTCCCATCCATAATTTTTTTAATATTATTAATAAGTTCTTTGCAAATAATATTTAAAAGAAGCGTAATGCTTTTCGCTAAATACAATTAACTTTAAGCAAGAGTTTCCCTTAATAATACTCATAATAACTCATGTATTGTGTATTGACAATCAAATAGTTGCAATTGAAAGTGTATTCAGCCGCTACCAAGCAATACTCCCAATATTGTCTGAGCATTCGATGACTCACCAAGACTGACCTCACGATATTGTCTATCCAGATGAACTCATCAAACTGCTGACATGGATTAATCAGAATAACGTGTTAAACTGACTGCTATGGCATTTCATCAAATAAATTATTCTTTCATGCCGGAAATTATTTTCCTGATTCATGCATCGCATCGGGTCTCATGATTATTGATAATTTTAATATCAGCGGAAAGCAGCTGACTGAAAAAGCAGGCATCTGTATAACCCATTTGGAAAATTAGTGATATTAATATCGATCTTAATATTTTTGTGTTTGAATTTATCTGACAATATTTTGTAAAATAACCACTCTTTTAATGGTTAATTATATTAAATCTAATACTGGAGGACTAAAAAATGGCCAAAAAGTATGTCTATTTCTTCGGAGCCGGTAAAGCCGACGGAAATGCGAGTATGAAAAACCTTCTGGGCGGCAAGGGTGCGAATCTGGCTGAGATGGCCGGACATCCCAGGCTCAAACTGCCTGTTCCCCCCGGTTTCACGATTACCACTGAAGTCTGTACTCTTTACTATAAAAACAACCGTAGATATCCAAAAGAACTCAAAGGGCAGGTAGAGACCGCTCTCGCCGGTGTCGAAAAAATAATGCGGAAAAAATTCGGTGACGCAAACGATCCTCTTCTCGTGTCAGTACGTTCGGGCGCAAGGAGTTCCATGCCCGGGATGATGGAGACCGTACTAAATGTTGGTCTCACCACAAAGACTATCCCCGGCCTTATCAAAAAGACAAACAATCCCCGTTTCGTGTATGACGCGTATCGCAGATTAATGATGATGTACTCTGACGTTGTTATGGAAAAGGCAGCCGGAAGAGAGCCGAAAACTGAACACGATGCGATACGCCATAAACTTGAGACCGCCATGGCAAAGGTCAAAAAGAGCAAAGGTTACAAGAGTGATACCGACCTTACGGTCGATGACCTCAAAAAGCTCTGTGACGAATTCAAGGTAATAATCAAAAAGACGTTAAATAAATCTTTCCCTGACGATCCCATGGAACAAATGTGGGGCGGAATCAGCGCCGTGTTCCAGTCATGGATGGGAAAACGTGCCGTATCATACAGAAAGATCGAGAAGATCCCGGAGCACTGGGGAACAGCAGTTAATGTTCAGTCCATGGTGTTCGGAAATACAGGCAACACATCCGCAACCGGTGTCGCCTTCACCCGCAATCCTGCTACAGGAGAAGACATGTTCTTCGGCGAATGGCTTCCCAATGCTCAGGGCGAAGACGTTGTCGCGGGAATCAGGACCCCCAATCCGGTTAACAAGGCCGGGAAGACCGCGGATACGAGACATCTCCATTCACTCGAAGAGGCGATGCCGAAGTTATACAAAGAGCTCTATACATATCAGAAAAAGCTTGAGAACCATTACTCAGACATGCAGGACATCGAGTTTACAATTGAAGAAGGCAGACTCTGGATGCTTCAGACACGAATCGGCAAACGTAACGGCCAGGCCGCGATCCGCATGGCGGTAGAAATGGCAAAACAGAAACTGATAACCAAAGAAACCGCCATCCTTCGTGTAAAACCCGACCAGATAGACGAACTGCTGCACCCAAGCGTCGATCCTGTTGCAGAGAAAAAAGCGGTTGAACTCGCAAAGGGCCTTCCCGCGGGACCGGGCGGCGCAAAGGGAAGGGTCGTTCTTACCGCGGACGATGCCGATGCCTGGGCAAAGAAAGGTGAAAAAGTCATTCTCGTCAGGACCGAAACCTCCCCTGAAGACGTTCACGGTATGCATGCCGCAGAGGCGATACTCACCGCAAAAGGCGGTATGACCAGTCACGCCGCACTTGTAGCGCGTGGCTGGGGCAAATGCTGCATCGTCGGATGTTCGGCCCTCAATATTAATTTAAAGAACAAATCAATCAGCGTTAACGGGAAAACCATAAAAGAAGGCGACTGGATCACCCTCAACGGCACAAAAGGAAGAGTTTATGCGGGACAGCTTCCTCTTCTTCCCGCCAATCCTGATCACAACAAGTGGTATAAGGACCTCATGACCTGGGCCGACCAGACCAGGACCCTGAAAGTCAGGACAAATGCTGACTCTCCAGGTGATGCTGCCGCCGCCATAAAGTTCGGAGCTGAAGGTATCGGGCTTTGCAGGACGGAACATATGTTTTTCGGGCCGGACAGGATCAAGGCCGTTAGAGAGATGATCCTCTCGGACACTCTTGAGGGAAGGCAAAAGGCCCTTGCCAAGCTGCTGCCGTTCCAGAGAAAGGACTTCCTCGGTATATTCAAGGCGATGAAAGGCCTGCCGGTCACGGTCAGGCTGCTTGACCCGCCTCTCCATGAGTTCCTTCCTCATACGGAAAAAGACTTAAGAGACCTGTCCAGAAGCATGAGGGTCCCGTTCGAAAAACTAAACAGCAAGAACAAATCTCTCCATGAATTCAACCCGATGCTCGGTCACCGCGGCTGCCGTCTCGGTCTGACATTCCCTGAAATTTACGCAATGCAGGCCCGGGCGATAATGGAAGCAGCCTGCGAGCTGTCAAAAAAGAAGGTGAAGGTCATACCGGAAATTATGATCCCTCTCGTAGGTCATGTCAATGAACTCTCGGCAATGAAAAAGGTGGTCATCGACACCGCGAAAGAAGTCCAGAAAAAATTCAAAACCCGGGTAGCATTCACCGTGGGGACAATGATCGAACTGCCCCGCGCATGCGTAACTTCGAGCGAGATCGCCCAGGTGGCTGATTTCTATTCATTCGGCACCAATGACCTTACTCAGACTGTTTACGGACTTTCAAGAGACGATGCCGGGAGGTTCCTGCCTTTCTACGTGGAAAACAAGATATTGGATGACGACCCGTTTATTACTATTGATCAGAACGGTGTCGGCGCCTTTATGAAGATCGCTGTTTCGCAGGGGCGGAAGGTAAAGAAGAACCTGAAACTCGGGATCTGCGGTGAGCATGGCGGCGAGCCCAAGTCTGTTGAGTTCTGCCACAACATAGGGCTCAACTATGTCAGCTGCTCCCCGTTCAGGGTGCCGATCGCACGGTTCGCGGCGGCACAGGCAGTGATCAAGGGGAAACAGGGCAAGAAGTAACAAAATTGAATGAAATACAGGAGAGCGCCGCGGACCATTCCTCGGCGCTCTTTTTTTGAACCAAACCTATTTCTTAAGACAACTTCCTCAAAGTTAGAATTAATCACCCATGTATTATTTAATAACTCTTTTCTGCTATAGTTGATAAATGCTTATTCAATATATTTCTTCATTAAAATCAGGTGTCGTCAATCAAAAAACAGGGGGGCTTCTTTTGGTATTATTCGTTCTGATTTTCCCGGTCCTGTTGTTCGCGGCTCCGCAGAGCAATCATGACGACAGCAACAAATACATAGTCAAATTGAAGGAAGAAATAAAAAAGGACCCCGAGAACACGTGGGCGTATTACAGGCTCGGCGTGGCATATGATGACCTGGGCAGATATGAAGAGGCAGTAGAAGCGTATAAAAACGTCATCAGGATCAATCCCCGCGATGTTTATTCAAACTACAACCTCGGCGTGGCGTACGGGAAATTGGGCATGTATGAAAAAGCCGTTGAGGCTTACAAGAATGAAATCAATAATAATCCCTCGGGAACGGACGCCTACTTCAATCTTGGTATAGCGTACGGCAAACTGGGTATGCATAAAGAAGCGGCGAGTTCGTATGAACAGGCGATCAAATTAAATCCTCTTGATACGGACGCATATCTGAACCTCGGCATCGCGTATGCAGAATCAGGAATGCATGAAAAAGCGATAGAGATGTTCAGGGAAGTCCTGCAGCGCACCCCTGACGCCGCAAGCGCCCATTATAATATAGCTATTTCCAGTCTGCGGTTAAATAACAGGGAAGCGGCACTGAAAGAATACGAGATACTGAAAGGCCTGGATCCTGTGGTTGCAGGCAGGCTGCTGACTGAAATCAGCAACTGACCCTCAAAAATTCCTGATCAAATTACAGAACAATAATAATGGATGGGAAAAAACACTCTGATATAAGACAGGGATTGCGCGTTGCTATCGTGTTGAAAAAAGACCAGCGCACCGGCAAATTGACAGAGGGGATCGTAAAAGACATTCTGACCAGATCACCATCCCATCCGCACGGGATAAAAGTCCGTCTGGAAAGCGGTGACATCGGACGCGTCAAGAAAATACTGTTTAATATAAAGTGAAACAGAAACGCCCGTAAGAAACACTGCGAAAGATACTTCGTAGCAGCAAAAAAGAATCTCCGATTTTAAAAACCGGAGACCATCTCCCTCTTACCGCCCTTTTCTCACTTTAAGTCTCTTTGCACATGATCAACTCTCTTCAAAACCTGGTTTTCAGGATACGGATACCCTTTCAAGAATCTTCTTTATGACGATTTCATCATTGTGCAGAACAACCTTCAGTTCACGGTCGTCCGTTTTTACTATCTCATTCCTCAGTTCTCCTTCGAAACTCTCAAGGGCTCTTTTTAAAACATCTTTTTCTATCTCAGTCAGTTCAAATACCATTGTATTACCTCCTTTTCCCCCTCCACTCTTCCAAAGATCGTAATCGTCTTGTCTCTATTTAAATTCTATCACTATTTATGAAGATGTCAATGCGGTGTATAAGTCAAGGACATATTCGACATGGTGCCCTTTGAGAGGAGGTAACCGGTCATGTTTCTGCTGATTTCCGGGAAATCAATCGGCGAACCTGTAGCCTGGTACGGTCTTATTGTCCTGAATACCCAGGAGGAACTGCAAGTTGCCTTTGAAGAATACCAAAACGGAGCGTTTATTAAGTACAGGGAATAACGGATTGGCAATATCGTCATGACTTATCAGCGGGGCCGCGCATAACAGATCTATGACAATAATCGGAGTAACTCAGCATGCTGAAGACTTTGAATTGAGTGAACCACTGAAGCGAAAATAAAAAAGGGCTTGTTTTTATCAAGCCCTTTTTCAGACTACCATACGTGTCTATTAGTTATTAACTTCTTTTCATGAACCTTCTGCCGCCAAACAGCACCCCGCCCATTAAAAACAATACAGAACTGACAGGTTCAGGCACTACAGCCATGGAGTCCGGAGTAAGAATATGATTCTGATAGGATCCGCTGCTTGCTGCAACAATCGGGTCATTGCCGGAACCGGATGTTTCATCGGTCGCGAATCCGGCATTCCAGGCAGAGTTCCACTCTTTCCAGGCAGGGTCAGTCTTGGGCAGTTCGTGCTCTATTCTAACGCCGCATCTTGCATAGATATCACCCCACGTCGGCAGACGCGTACTGTAAAATGAAATGGTGGCCAGGAGGGTGTCCGCAGGCATATTGAATTTGATTCCGTACATGTCACCGGGCATGGTATTGTATGGAACTTCACCGCCGGTAAAATAGCCTAAGGAGTAATCTGAAGTGGAATTTCCATTTATCGTGACATCAGTGATATCAGAAGCGCCAAAGGAATCAGACAGTTCTAGTGAAAGATGACTGATGTTATGGTGGGCCACTTCAAACGTATATGAATAATGGACAAGCCCGGTGCCATTCCAGGAGACATCCCAGCTCAGAATCGTCTTGTTCCGGGGATCATCCTTCCAGTTACCGGTCCCATCCATGTATCCATTGGCTGTGCCGGCAATTGAAATTGAACCTGAATAATCAAACTGCGCATTCGCAACCGAAAACATTCCGATGATGCAGAGAAATACCAGGCTGAACGTTACCAAAAGACGTTTCATATAGGTAACCTCCAAATATTTATTTATATGGTTTGACAAACTGATGAATACTGTAATGCCCTAATGCGTTAAACTAAGCTTTGCATTAATTGCAAAAGAGTTAATAATCGTTCGCACTCTGCCGAACAACTTACAATTTGGAACAGTTCTTACTTAATTATAATATCAGCAACAAGCATCTTGTCAAGCAAAATATCCTTTATATTTGCCAAGTTGCGCAACTTCAACAAATACGTGCCATATTATTTCAACTCGCTCTGATGACCATTAAATCAAATATAATTATTCCAGAGTTAATCTACATATCAGCAGGAGATAAACATTATCACTTGTAATTATGCGTTATAATGTTATTATCAGGACCCAATAAGAATACCGGTAGGTCACGGTATATGTTGAAGGTATGACACCGGCAGCAGCAGCATCCACTCAGTAGAAGGAATAAATGTATTAAGTTAAGATCGTGAATTTATGAAAAATCAAAGAAAGATCAGGAAAGTCCTAAAGAGTAAACCGACTATCGAAGGCGCTGGTGTACACCTCCGGAGGGCTTTCGGTTTCAGTGAGGTCCCGATGTTGGATCCATTCCTCATGCTCGATGACTTCCGTTCGGATAATCCTGAATATTATCGCAAGGGCTTTCCCTGGCACCCTCACCGGGGAATTGAAACCATAACATACATGCTGGACGGAAAAGTCGAACACGGCGACAGCATGGGCAATAAGGGAGTGATTAAAGAAGGAGACGTTCAGTGGATGACCGCTGGAAGCGGTATCATCCATCAGGAGATGCCGAGGGGTGACAGTAATAATGTCATGGGAGGATTTCAGCTTTGGGCCAATCTCCCTGCTTCACACAAGATGATGGACCCCAGATACAGGGATGTTAAGAGCTCTGATATCCCCGAACTGATGCTGCACGGCGATGTCAAAGTAAAAATAATAAGCGGTAGTATCGGTAAAACACAGGGGCCGGTCCGTGATATCGTTATTGAACCACAGTATCTCGATGTCAGTGTTCCTCCCGGAACACAATTTACGCATACAACACCACGAGACCATAATGTATTTGTATATGTTATTGATGGTCTTGGATATTTCTGCAAGGAAAAAGATCCATTCACCTATGAAATGGTGGGGGAAAACTACTTTGATCTGCAGCGTGATCCATCCGTGAGCAATGGCACTCTCGTGCTCTTTGATAAAGGGGACTTCATAAATGTCATTACCGAAGAGCAGCCCGTCAGATTTCTCCTGATTTCCGGGAAACCAATCGGCGAACCTGTAGCCTGGTACGGTCCTATTGTCATGAATACCCAGGAGGAACTGCGCATTGCGTTTGAAGAATACCGTAATGGCACATTCATCAAGCACAGGAAATAGCCATGACTGCCGAGAAGGACAGAAGATACAGAGAAAAGCATGAACGGAACCACATTGACTAGGCTGATGCACCGGCCTTATGATATTTCAAAACTCGATGCGCACCACCACTAAATGGAAGGAAATATACTCAGACCATCCGCAAGTCTGACCAAAACCAATACTGGAACCTGAAAATCATTAACCAAGCTTGATTTTATTCACATGCAGAATCACGACGAAATAGGCAGGACCGAATCTACCGACATGACCGGGCACAGGCGAGTTGATGATCTGCTTCAGGTGCGGTTGACCCTGATGGAATATGCCGCAGGACACTCACTTGAGGATGTCCTTCAAAAAACACTTGACGAAATCGGAGATATGGTCGGCAGCCCAATAGGATTCTACCATTTCGTGGAACCGGATCAGAAGCACCTGACGCTGCAGGTATGGTCGACCCGCACAGTGCGGGAGTTCTGCACCGCGCAGAGACAAGGTATGCATTACAGCATAGATGAAGCAGGTGTGTGGGTTGACTGCGTTCATCAGCGCCGGCCGATCATCCACAATAATTTTGAATCTGTTCCGAACCGGAAAGGGATGCCGGAGGGTCATGCGCGGTTAATCCGTGAAATGGTCGTACCCATATTCCGGGGCGGCAAGATCGTAGCCATCTTGGGGGTAGGCAACAAACCGGCCGACTATACGGAGAAAGATGTTGAACTCGTCACTTATTTCGCCGATGTTGCTTGGGAAATCGCCGAGCGGAAACAAGCGGAAGAGGCCTTACGGCTTTCGGAAGAAAAATTCCGACTGCTTGCCGAGCAGTCCATCACCGGCACCTGCGTTATACAGGACGGGGGGTTCCTCTATGTGAACCCCCGCCTTGCCGAAATTCTCGATTTCACGCCGGAAGAAATGATAAGGCGGCAGGTATTGGAACTTGTAGCTGAACAGGACCGTGATATGGTGCAAGAAAACATGCGCAAGCGCATTTCAGGAGAAGTTGCCACCATGCACTATATTTTTCTGGCGCTGAAAAAGGACGGCTCGGAAGTCACAATGGAAGTATTCGGAAGTTCCCTGGTATATAAAGGCCGCCCTGCTATTATTGCGACACTGCTGGACATAACCGAACGCAGACAGGCGGAGGAAAA
>JBFLYJ010000279.1:0-4765 GCA_040756635.1 Nitrospirota bacterium | reverse complement strand
CCGGCTGCTGACTGACATTCTGTCCAACAGTCTTAAATGCACGCGGAAAAAACAGGAACTGCCTGCGCCGCCTACCAGAAAGTCATCAACCGCATGGCTCCGTTTGCGTTCGCTGTATCCGGATGAAACTATCAGCAGCCTGATTACGAGGACGAGGGAGCACGCAGGGAGAATATGAACAAACGGCAGATAGACAGATTCTTCAGGGTCCTGGATACAGAGCTTCAGCATGAGGCAGGCATCGTCCTGACCGGAGCTGCCGCCGGGAATATACTCGGCAGCAGCAGGCCGAGCATGGACATCGATTTTGCGATCGAGCTGAGGGTCCGGGGTGAAGCAGACTGGGAGAAGGTTGAGGCCGCTATCGGCAACGCCGGAAACAGAACCGGCATAAGCGCCAATTTTGCTGAGGATATCGACCGCTGGGGTATGATCACCTTGCTCGACTATAAAAAGAACGCAACCCTTTACAAAAAATACGGGAAGCTGACTGTCAGGGTACTTGATCCGGCATACTGGTTTATCGGTAAGATGACACGATTTATAGACCCGGACATCCAGGACATGATACAGGTCTTCCGCAAAAAAAGCCCCCCTGCGCAAACGCTTGTAAAAGTATGGGGAAGGGCACTGAAGGAGAGCCCGCGTTCAACGGAGCTTACGCTGTTCCGCCGCCATGTCGAGAGTTTTCTGAATTTTTACGGCAAGAAGATATGGGGCCGGGAATTCGATCCGGACAAGGCCATCAGGGAGTTTCATAAGGCTGCGGGGACAGGGGGATGAGACCCCTATAAAATTTTTGTTTTGTCGTAGGGGCGCAGCATGACGCCCCTACTGTTCATGTATGTTATAATCAACCGTCATTACGGGGACACGGGCTGTAATAATTTCATATTTCCAGCGATAAGGGGAGGGCTTATGTATGAAATCATGCGAATTGAATTAATCCGGCAAAAGATATTTATGATTCGGGGGCATAAGGTGATGATTGATAGGGACCTGGCGGAGCTTTATGGAGTAGAAACACGCGTACTGAATCAAGCTGTACGCAGGAATTCAGGCCGGTTCCCGGATGATTTCATGTTCGCACTGACCCGCGAAGAGATTCTGAACTTATCACAAATTGTGATAAGTTCCCGCATAAAACATGCCCCTAATGTATTCGTCTTTACCGAGCAGGGCGTCGCAATGCTTTCCAGTGTTCTCAACAGCGAACGGGCAATAAAGATAAACATAGCCATTATGAGGACCTTTGTCAGACTCCGTGAAATGCTGTCGTCAAACAAGGCACTTGCCCATAAATTGATGCTGCTTGAAAACAGGATCGAAAAACATGATGGTGAAATAAAGGCAATCTTTGACGCCATCAGACAATTAATGGTTCCTCCGGAAAAAAAAATAAAGGAGATAAGGGGATTTGGGAAAAGAGGAAGCGGGAAGTGAGGCAGAGAGGGGGCAGCGGTAGAATAAAGATAAATAAAAGAGGACAACTCTACCAGAAAGGCAGTCGGGAAACAATCGATGGGAACATTGAGAAAGTGGGGAAGTGCGAAAGCGCGAAAGCCTGACCCCGGCCGCCTAATAAAACAATACTGAAGCTTTGACTATGTTGTCCCTGAAATCTCCGGTCGATAATTTAAAGGAATGTTCAATGACAGGTTAAACATGGCAAGTTTAGCCGTTAGGAATACAATAAGAATTGAAGAGAATCGGATGGGGAGTCTCAAAAAGTTAATTTTTCGTGATACTTTTGATATATCTGATGTTGTAAAATAACAATATTAAAATTAAAAGGAGCAAAATGGGAGTTATTCAAAGAGACCAATTCCTGGAAATTTTCCCTTTTTTTCAGAAAGCCTCGCAGCCATTAGTAGAGAATATTCTTTCTTTTTCCCGGTATCAGAAGCTGCCGGGTAAAATGCTTGTAAAATTGGAAGGAGATCAGTGCCAGGATTTTGTCCTTATGTTATCCGGGGAAAAAAGAGTATTTAAAATGGGAGGTTCTGCCCGGGAGATAACGCTCTATGAAATAGGCCTCGGAGATATTTGCGTTTTAAACGCCACTTGCATTTTGTCTAATACTAAATTGCTTGCGAATGCGGCCACTACGACTGAGACAGAGGTGCTCCTTCTTCCCGCCCGGCACTTTCTGGATCTGATTGCAAAATATGAGGAGATGAGGGCTTTCGTCCATCTGCATATCAATTCGAGCCTGACTGCCATTATGGCTCTCATTTCTGAAATTGTATTCGGTAAACTGGACGAACGGCTTATCAACTATCTCATTGAGAAATTTGAAAACGGCCAATTAAAAAAAACCCACGATCAAATATCAAAAGACCTCGGTACGTCGAGAGAGGTTATAAGCCGTCTGCTCAAGGACTTTGAGAGACAGGGCCTGCTCTCTCTCTCAAGAAACGTTATCAAGCTGAAGAACTTCTAGTCTCTCCCCTGTGTAACAATGTCACAAACACTCAGTGAAAATGTCACTGACTCCACATTCGTTACGTGATATATAACATTAATAATGTTAGAAAGGAAGGAGGGACAGTTCTCAGAAGGAATCTTGTACATATTGTATATATTTATTTTCATATGACGAAGAAAGGAGATTATCAGATGAGACTCAAAATATTTCTTGTATTAACACTTCTCAGTATTTTCGTACTATCGGGGATTGCTTTTGGAGCGAATGAGAACACGCTCGGTGCAGTCTACACAATGACAAACTCTCCAATGGGGAACAGCATTCTCGTGTTTGATCGAAGTGCTGACGGCACGCTCAGTGCAGCCGGAAGTTATGCAACAGGCGGCACAGGCACTGGCGGAGGGCTGGGCAACCAGGGGGCAGTTGTGCTCAGCCAGGATGACCGCTGGCTGTTTACCGTAAATGCGGGAAGCAATGACATCTCTGTTTTTGCTGTTAAACCCGAAGGCCTCACTCTTATGGAAGTTATCTCTTCCGGAGGCTTGAGGCCGATCAGTCTTACAGTGGACAGAGACCTGCTCTATGTCCTCAACGCCGGGGGAAGCGTCGGCGATGCAGACAATATATCGGGCTTTTTAGTATCCCCAGATGGCACCCTATCGCCGCTGGCGGACTCGACGAGACCGTTGAGCGCAGCATCAACGGGTCCGGCGCAGATTGGATTTACCCCTGACGGAAGAGTGCTTGTCGTGACGGAAAAAGCAACGAATAACATACTTACCTACACTGTGGGACGCGATGGATATGCCACAGGTCCAAATGTCTATGCTTCATCAGGACAGACTCCTTTTGGATTTGGGGTTGGGAAACGGAACCAGCTCTTTGTTTCGGAGGCATTTGGTGGTGCGCCGGGCGCAGGTGCTGTATCCTCTTATATTGCCCATCCTGATGGGACCCTCGAGCTCGTAAGTCCTTCGGTTGCGACAAACCAGACCGCTGCCTGCTGGGTGATCGTAAGCAAAGGGGGAAGGTTTGCCTATGACACCAACGCTGGAAGCGGTTCCATATCCGGGTTCACCATCGACTTCGACGGGACGATCATGCTGCTTGATGCTGATGGCAGGACCGGAGTAACCGGTGACGGTACTGTTCCGCTCGATATGGCGATGAGCACCAACGGACGGTATCTTTATACGCTTAACGGAGGAGACTCTACCATTGGTGCTTTCCGTGTCAGTGGAAAGGGTGGCCTTGCGCTAATTGCCGCAGACGCAGCCTCCGGACTTCCCGCAAGTGTCAATGGTCTCGCAGCGCGTTAAACAGTATTAACTTATCAAACAGGGGAGATATGCCCGAAATGGGCATTGTCTCCCGTCATCTTTCGATAATTTGTAAACCTGATATGTTGCGTTCTTGCTAAGCATGAAGATAATTTTCAAGCAATCCTCAATCTTTGCAAAATCCTCTGATTCCGAATGGCCCGTCTTATGGGATGAGGTCAAGACCCTATGTTTTCGCTGAGCAGGGGAGCTGAGGGCGTTCCCCCTCTTAAGATTAAGAGGGGGCAAGGGGGAGTTTGATAGCCTCTTCCGCGACCCGCATCACTTTTCGCTCTGCATCTTCTTCCAGTTCTCATCAGCGATCTTGATATGTCCGGGGATATCCCTGCTCCATTTCTCATAGGCAGACATGCTGCAGTTCAGATAAAGCTTGCCGTCAACGATCTTCCAGACCTCCGGGTCCGTGACCGCCTTCCGATACTCGGTCATCGCCCAGGCGCACCAGCCGTCGTACTGCGGGGTGTATTTTTCCGGACTTGCAGCGAAAAGGTCCCTGTTCTCCTTGGACTGGAATAACCATGTCATGCCGTGCCAAGAGGAGGTAAACTCCTCGGTGCCTTTTACCGCTTTGCTTTCTGTAAAATACGCAACCGTATCATAGCCCTTTATGGCCACAGGCTCCTCCGGCGCGGCTGAGTACGCTGTCCCGATCATTCCGATTAACAGCCATATAAATGTTACGCTCATAAAAATTATCCTGCCTGCTCTCTGTAATTTCATAGACTCTCCTTTTTGCATCAATTATATCATTTGTATATTCCCCATTGATTGTTTCCGCCCCATTCCCTTTAGAGTATACCGTGAGCTTGTCTCCCGTTCGATCGCTTCCGGAATATGGAGGGCTTCACGGGATAATGATCTCGGTAAATCCATTTTCAGGCAGGCCTCCATTATTTATTCAGGATAAGCCTCTTAAACTTTACTGCAAAATAATATTTTCTATTATGACTACTCCGTTATTTACGGTCATTGTCCCGACAATTGCTGTGCTCCCGTC
>JBFLYJ010000278.1:0-4772 GCA_040756635.1 Nitrospirota bacterium | reverse complement strand
TTATCGCTCGATCCCGCCAGATCAAGACAGAACTTTATGGCCTGGTGTATATTACGGGCGCGTATACCCAGCATGATAAAGACCAGCTCAGCGAC
This sequence comes from Nitrospirota bacterium, assembly GCA_040756635.1. Lineage (GTDB taxonomy): Bacteria > Nitrospirota > Thermodesulfovibrionia > UBA6902 > UBA6902 > UBA6902. Next base: position 4,677 of record JBFLYJ010000278.1, on the reverse strand, counting down.
CGCGTTCGCGTTGGCCCCGGGGGTATTGAAAACACAGATCCCCTTCTCCGTGGCCTTACTGACTGTGATGTTATTTACCCCGGCCCCTGCCCTCGCTACTGCCAGAAGCGACGGGTAGTCATCCGTGTCGACCTGGGAACTTCGAACGAGTATTCCATCCGGGTCCTTTTCATCAGCATTCATGGAATATCTGTTCCCTAAAAGCGCAAGTCCTTCCGGGGCTATCTTGTTGAGTACCTTGATGCGATATTTAGCCATATGCCTGCCCTCTCTTTTCCAGGTATGTTTTTCAGTTACAAGGCAAATCACTATTCAGGGAAGATGACCTGTCATTCCCCCCGCCTATTTTGTACTATTGATGAAATTTTATCAAAAAAATATCATAGTGGATGGCCAAAAACCGTTTTCTCACACATCAGCTCATAATTATCACCACCGTCCTGCTGCTTGCTCTCCCCCGAGTATGCCCGGCAGCGGATGCCTTCAGCGTATGGCTGGAGCAATTAAGGACCGAGGCACTGGCAAAGGGGATATCAGAGGCGACCCTCGACACTGCGATAGAAGGACTTGAACCAATCCAGCGTGTAATAGAGCTGGACCGGAACCAGCCGGAGTTTAAATATGACATATGGGGGTACCTCGATCTCGTCATCACTGAATCACGTATTAAAAAGGGAAAAGAGATGCTTTACATTCACAGGAAACTGCTCAATAGAATCAAGGCCCATTACAGGGTGCAGCCCCGTTTCCTTGTTGCAATATGGGCACTCGAGACAAACTTCGGCGCCAATATCGGCAAGTTCCCGGTCATCGGGGCTGTCGCGACATTGGCACATGACACAAGACGTCCGGAATTTTTCCGGAATGAGCTCCTGAACGCCCTTAAGATACTTGATGAGGGACACGTTGATATCGCTGACATGCGCGGCTCCTGGGCCGGGGCGATGGGACAGCTTCAGTTCATGCCGTCAACATTCGTAAAATTTGCCGTTGATGAAGACAATGACGGACGCAAGGACATATGGCATAGTCTGCCTGATGTATTCGGGTCCGCAGCCAATTTCTTTGCCGGTAACGGCTGGGACTCTGATTATACATGGGGAAGGCAGGTCAAACTGTCTGAGAGCTTTAATGAGATGCTCTTCGGTGTTGATACGGAAAAAACCTTGTCGGAATGGAGCAAACTCGGGGTCCGCCGTGTCGACGGCAAGGTCCTGAAGGGAGTAAATATCACTGCCTCGCTCATCCAGCCTTCCGGAAGCGCCGGTCCTTCATTTCTCGTGTATAACAATTTCAGGGCGGTCATGCAGTGGAACCGCTCATATCTTTACGCTCTTGCAGTATGTCATCTTGCAGACCGATTGCAGGGAAGCGGGCCTTTACAGAAGGGGAATTAAATAATAGCTTCTCTGTCTAAATTGCTCTGAAAAGTAAAAAAAGAAATTCAAATGCCTCAAGTTAAATTAAATATCAAAGATAAAAAATATAAAATATGGAAGAGAATCATTAATAGTCCAGCTCCGCATCTTTGATTTTTGATTTTTAATTTTTGATCTTTAATTATATGAAGAAACTGACAATAAAAGAGACTGCAGGTAACGGAGACGAAGGGACAGTCATGGACTTTCTCTGCGCCAAGACCGGACTTTCCAGAAGCAGGATCAAGGACGCGATGAGTAAAGGCGCCGTCCGCATTAAAAAGAAAAACGGGAAGCTCCTGCCCGAGAGAAAAGGATCATGTGTCCTGAAGCGCGGTGACTACGTTGAGTTCAATTACGACGAACAGCTGCTCTCAAGGAAACCGCCTTCCGCGACATGCCTGCACGACCTCGGTGCGTACAGCGTGTGGTACAAGCCTGCCGGCCTGATGTCCCAGGGCACGAAATTCGGGGACCATTGTTCCATTCTTCGTCAGGTCGAAAAGCATTTCAAACCCGCGCGAAGGGCATTCCTTGTTCACCGCCTTGACCGTGAGGCATCAGGGATAATGCTGGTGGCCCATGACCGCGTGTCTGCCGCGAAACTGTCGGGTCTATTTCAGAACAGGCAGGTCGAAAAGGAATATCGAATAGAGGTCCTCGGCAACGCTCATGACCTGAATTGTAATGAGATATTATTTTCACTTGACGGCAGACCTGCGGTAACTGAATTTAAAGTAATAGCATACGATCCGGTCAGAAATTCATCCATGGTAACGGCCATAGCAAAGACAGGGCGTCTCCACCAGGTGCGGAGGCATTTCAATATGGCCGGACACCCCGTTATGGGGGACCCCGGATACGGAAAGGGGAACAAGAACAGCGAAGGGATGAAGCTCTCCGCGGTCGCCCTGCGGTACAGATGTCCTGTTCTTGAAAAGGACGTCGAGTTCAGGGCGCCGGATGGTGATAGCTGACAGCTGTCAGCAAGGTTAATTCATAAATGATCAGGGACTAGTGAAAAAACATGTATGAGATAACAATGGCCGCCAGAATGCCGGCGACATCTGCTATCAAACCGCATACCACAGTGTACCGGATATTCTTTATTCCCACAGCCCCGAAGTAGACCGCGATGATATAAAAGGTCGTGTCCGTGGAGCCCTGCAGCACCGAAGCCACCCTGCCGGGGAAAGAATCCGCCCCGTATGTATTCATGGCATCCACCATCATCCCCCTGGCCCCGCTCCCGCTGAGAGGTTTCATGAAGGCTGTAGGGAGTGCGCCTGTAAAATCAGCATCGATATTAAGAGATATGAGGGTGTTTCTGATAAGGTCAACGAGCATGTCCATCGCTCCTGAGGCCCTGAAGACCCCGACCGCGACAAGCATAGCGATCAGATAAGGTATGATCTTTACCGCCACGTGAAACCCGTCTTTGGCACCATCGATGAAGGCCTCATACACATTCACTCTCTTTATCATGGCAAGCAGTATGAAAAAGATTATGATGGAGAAAAGCAGCGCGTTTGATGCCACCGATGAAGCGACCGTTATCTCTTCCCTGCTCATCCCAGAGAGAAAAAATACGATCGAACCGATGACCGCGATCAACCCGCCCAGGTAAGCAAGGATAACTTTGTCCAGAAGATTTATCCGCTGGTAAAAGGCAACGCTCAGAAGACCGGCGAGAGTGGAAACCGACGTAGCCAGCAAAATGGGGATGAAGATGTCCGAAGGGTCTGCGGCTCCAAGCTGGAAACGGTAAACCATGATGGTGACAGGTACCAGTGTGAGACCTGACGTATTTAACACGAGAAACATGATCATCGGGTCAGATGCCGTTTCCCTCATGCTGTTTGTGTCTTGCATCTCCTTCATGGCCTTCAGGCCCAGGGGTGTCGCGGCATTGTCCAGACCGAGCATATTGGCGGCGATATTCATCATGATCGGACCGGTTGCCGGATGGTCCTTGCCCAGCGCAGGGAAGAGACGGTTAAAGAACGGTCCTACGGCCTTTGAAAAAATACGCACTACGCCCCCGGACTCCCCAACCTTCATCAGACCCATCCAGAGCGTAAGCACCCCTGTCAGCCCTAGTGAGATCTCGAACCCGGTCTTTGCGTATTCGAAGGTGGCAGCCATCATCTTCGGAAATATTTCGACATCACGGAAGAAAATGAACTGGACCGCCCCGATAATAAACGAAATCAGAAAGAAACCTGTCCAGATATAGTTGAGGACCATGCACTATAGTACCACAGAGCGGTTATGGTGTCGGGGAATTCATTACAGACTTTTTCTTCTTAAAAACAGCACCCTTGGCTCCGGCCTGCCTCCGGAGAAAAAAATATTTGCAATTCGTCCGGCATTTATATATGATTCCTAGTAATATTATCGAAATCAGGATTCTGTAGTTTCTAAGCCGCTTTAATTTTTTTTGTAAAGAAAGGGGAAAAACCATGCTCTCTACCAAAAGAAAATTTCACAGGTTTGACCTGCCTTTAAATGTAAAATTCAGACCGTCTCACGGAGCTGTTGATTATGCGACGGCCATGACGAAAAATATTTCCTGTGAAGGGCTTTGTCTTGAAGCCAGGGCCTTCAACTTCATACAGTATGAAAACCTTGAGCTGAATATTCAGCTTCCGAAAAGCAAGTCGTCCGTCTCACTTTCCGGTGACGTGGCCTGGAAGAAACAGGTTAACGGCAGGAGCCTGGTCGGCATTAAACTGAAGATGAAGAACAAAGACCTGTTTAAGAAAGACATCGAAAACATATTTTCCTCGTCAGACATCCCTGCGGACGTCATATTCAGCAGTGACTCCGAATACATGAAGAAAGCCGCTAAACCCGCAAAAAAGGTCTCCGTCAAGGCGGCCGAGCCCAAAGACACGTCAGCACAGCAGGCCGAGGCAGAAGGGTGTACGAAACAGTACCTCAAAAACGGCAAATGCAAGGTCAGCTTCAGGCTGCCGAGCGCGGCAGCTCCTGACGCCCGGAATGTGGCTTTGGCCGGTGAATTTAATAATTGGGACACCACAGCAACCCCGATGAAACGCCTAAAGAACGGCGACTTCAAAATTACACTCAGCCTCGACAGCGGAAGAGAATTCAGGTTCAGGTATCTGATTGACGGCACCCGCTGGGAGAATGACTGGAGTGCCGACAAGTACTTGCCCAATGACTTTGGGGCCGATGATTCGGTAGTGGTCCTGTAAATCGCGCGCGCTGTATGGAATTTCGATGCGTCTTCAAT
>JBFLYJ010000277.1:0-4774 GCA_040756635.1 Nitrospirota bacterium | reverse complement strand
TTCAACGCCGTCATCAACGAAATAGAAGACTGTTATAAAAGGGGGCAGCCGGTCCTCGTCGGAACGATATCAATTGAGAAGTCCGAACTGCTAAGCTCAATTCTGAAAAAGAAAAAGATACCGCACTCGGTGCTGAACGCGAAATACCACGAAAACGAGGCCGAGATCATTGCCCAGGCAGGCAGGAGCGGGGCGATAACTATCGCCACCAATATGGCGGGGCGCGGCACTGATATCGTCCTGGGAGGCAACCCGGAGGGCCTGGCAAAGGACATGCTGAGGGAGAAAAAGGATTACACCGATGAAGATTATGAAAAGGCCCTTGCCAAGGCCGAAGAAATTTGCGAGAAAGAACGCAGTCACGTCATATCCTCAGCCGCGGGCGGACTTCATATCCTCGGTACCGAACGGCATGAGGCCAGAAGAATAGACAATCAGTTAAGGGGGCGTTCCGGCCGTCAGGGCGATCCCGGTTCATCGAGATTTTATCTTTCCCTTGAAGACGACCTGATGAGGATATTCGGGTCGGACAGGATATCAGGCCTGATGGGCAAACTCGGGATGGAGGAGGACCAGCCCATTGAACATAAGTGGGTCTCCAAAGCGATAGAATCTTCCCAGAAAAAGGTCGAGGCCCATAACTTCGACATCAGAAAACACCTGCTCGAATATGACGACGTAAACAACATGCAGAGGAGCGAGATCTATTCATTCAGACGCGAGATACTTGCCCTGGACGACCTGCAGGAGAGGATCTCCGAGATGATGGAAAATGTCCTTGACGATTTACTCGCGATGAACTGCCCCGAGGACAAACACCCTGAGGAGTGGGATCTAAAGAACCTTAAAGACTCGCTTTACGGCCAGTTTTCCATTTACCCTGAAATAGAGCTTACAAACTTTGAAGAGCTACGGAGCAAACTCCTTGACGAATTGAACACGGCCTATAAAAACAAGGAACAGGAAATAGGCGCCGAGACGTTCCGGTACCTCGAAAGGATGATACTGCTGCAGGTCCTTGACACGCAGTGGAAAGACCATCTCCTGAGCATGGACCATTTGAAAGAAGGTGTAGGCCTCAGGGGATACGGTCAGAGGGACCCGCTGGTTGAATACAAGAAAGAGGCGTTTGAGATCTTTGCGAGCTTGAGCGACAGGGTCTCCTCAGAGTTCATAGCCAGACTGATGAAAATCCAGATCGCTAGAGAAGATACCGTGGAGAAGAAGTTCGCGCCGAAGCCCTCCAGGATGATTTACGGCCGGGGCGGCGGAGAGAGCGCGAAACCTCAGACGGTCGTCAAAGACAAGCGGATCGGAAGGAACGACCCCTGCATCTGCGGAAGCGGTAAAAAATACAAGAAGTGCTGTGGTGTAAATGCCTAGAATCCTGTTGATAGACAAAGGGACATCCTCCGTCCGTAATTTCAATAAATCACTCGCAAAGAACAAGTACGACTTAATAAATGCCGGGGATGCTAAAACAGCCCTGAGTGTTCTGAAAAACAACGAGATCGATATTATAGTTATAGACCTCGAAAACCCTCCCGCATTGATCAATTCAGCGGGGTTCAAAAACATCTCCGCCGTCAAACCGAAGATGTATTTATTGGGTAAAGATGGTTCTTACGACAAGACGCTCTGGCTCAAGGACAAATATGCCGTACCAGTGAGAGAGCCTCTCTCGTTTACTGAATTTGTGTTCTGGGCGGATAAACTCCTGCATATCAAGACCCTTCAGGAGGAAAATATTGCGCTTAAGGCAGAGATTAAGGCCAAGCAGGACAGAATAGAAGAGATATCAATCACCGACGACCTTACAGGACTCTATAATATCCGCTTCCTCAATCAGTCCCTTGATATAGAAATTGAGAGGTCACGGCGTTTCAGTTCGATGTTCACGCTTATATTCATGGACATCGACGACCTCAAGAAGGTCAACGACCGCTTCGGTCATCTTACGGGAAGCAAGGTTCTTATCGAGACGGCCCGCGTCCTGCAGGACAACCTGAGGAAGGTCGACATAATAATTCGCTACGGCGGCGACGAGTTCGTGATAATAATGCCCCAGACCACCAAGGAGTTCGGTTTTCTGGTGGCCGACAGATTGAGAAAGACTATTGAGGAAAGCGTATTTTTGAAGGATGAGAAACATCCCCTCAAAATAACCGCGAGTTTCGGCGTTGCCTCCTTCCCCGTCAACGCAAAAGACAAGGAAGAACTGCTCGTGATTGCGGACAAGGCGCTGTATCACGGTAAGTTCTCCACAAAGAACGCGGTGTTCGCGGCTGAATAGTCCCGGAGATTCCCATGGCCCGTTACTGTGAAAGTCCTCCGGTTTACGCATTCGACCCCGGTTTTCAGAAACCCTGCCCCGATATTGTCCGGCAGTCCATTTCTGATCTTTTTTCTCGAGTAATGTAGTAAAATTTATGCTCATATTTTTTCTAAAGGAGATAGCCAATCATTATGTTCAGCTGGTCCCGGATAAACTATCGCAGTATTCTTGACAGCATCAAGGACGGCATGTACTTTGTCGACCTGAACCATAAGATACAATACTGGAACAGGGGCGCCGAACTCATAACAGGCATACCCGCGGACCAGGTCGTCGGTACAGCTATAGACGGGGGCACTCTCCGGTATGAAGGAGACAGGGGCGGCACGCTGCAGCCGTTTGAGTATGCCGTCTCCCTTTGCCTTCAGGAGAAACAGGCCGTCCATAAAACCTTCTTCATCAGGACAAAAGACGGCGGGAAAATACCGGTGGAGGAAAGCGCGGTCCCCTTTTATGAAAAAGGTAAAATGACCGGGGTCGTAGCTGCCTTCAGGGACATTTCACGCTGCTCAAAGGCCGTGGAACAGAGGCTGAAGTCCGAAAGGAAGGAAAGGCTCATCCCCATATGCGGCTGGTGCAAGAAAATAAGGAGCGATGAAGATTACTGGGAACAGCTCGAATCGTATCTCACCAATGAGGGCTTCGGCATTTTTACTCACGGCATGTGCCCATCCTGCGCAGACAAGATTTTCGAAAAGAAGGTCTACCTCGAAAGCTATCAGAACATATGCAAGGCGATAAGCTCGAGTATTTCTCTTGACGAAGTACTGAAGCTGATCGCGACCAATGTCGTGAAGGTCATGAATGTCAAGGCAAGCCTGCTCAGGCTCCTTAACAGGGACACGAAGCAGCTGGAGGTTGCAGCGCATTACGGGCTGAGTGACAAATATGTGAATAAAGGGCCTGTGGCTTATGACGCGAGTATCGACGATGCGCTAGCCGGAATGGCGGTGTCAGTCTACGACATGACCGAACACAAAGACTCAAAGTATTACAGTGAGGCCCTGCAGGAAGGGATCCGGAGCATCCTGTCGGTTCCGCTCCGTTTTGAGAAAGAAATAATCGGCATCCTCAGGATGTATACTACCGAACCGGTAAAGTATACAGATGAAGACCTGAAATTCATATCAGCTATCGCGGAACAGGGCGCGATCGCTATAGTAAACGCGAGGCGCTTTGAAAAGGCGGTCTCCCGGGAAAAGGAATATCTCAGGGTCTTTGAGGAAGTCACAAAGGCCGTGAGTTCCACTCTTAATTTAAAAGAGGTGCTGGACATGATCGCCCAGAAGATCCCGCAGGTAATGGGACTGAAAGGCGCGTCACTCCGGCTTTTAAACAAAGAGTCGAAACAGCTGGAGCTCGCCGCCTATTACGGATTAAGTGAAAAATACGCCAATAAAGGGCCGGTGTCGTATGACGCCAGTATCGATGACGCGCTTGCCGGGAAGCCCGTCTCGGAGTACGACATTACAGAGCATAAAGATTCCAAGTATTACCATGAGGCGGTAAAAGAAGGCATACGGAGCATTCTGTCCATACCCATGTTTTTTCAGCAGGAGGTCATCGGGGTGCTCAGGCTCTATACGACCACTCCTGTGAAATACAAGGAGGCGGACCTCAAATTCATGTCCGCGATCGCCGAGCAGACGGCCATCGCGATTGTAAACGCGAGGTACTTTGAAAAGGAGATCTCCAGAGAGAAGGAATATCTCAGGGTCTTTCAGCAGATCACCAAGGCCGTGAGTTCTTCCTTAAATGTCAATGAAGTCCTCGATATGATCGTAAGAAAGCTCCCGGAGGTCATGCATTTAAAAGCAGCCACAGTCAGACTTCTCGATTCATCCGGACAAAAACTGAAGCTCGTGGCCTCTCACGGCCTCAGTGAAAAATACCTGAAGAAGGGGCCTGTCGATGCCGAGCAGAATGTGACCGAGGCCCTGAAGGAAAAACCTGTGGCCATCTATGACGTACCCACGGACAACAGGATACGTTACAAGAAAGAGGCCGAGGAAGAAGGGATAAAGAGCATGCTGACCCTTCCGGTCATCGCCCGGGGTAAGGTGCTCGGTATTCTGAGACTCCTGACCGGTGAGCCGAGAGAATTTTCGACACAGGAGATTGATTTTGCCGCTTCACTCGCCGAGCAGTGCGGGACCGCCATTGAAAACGCAACACTGTACGAGAAGACAAAGAAGGACTACGACGACATCATGAGATACATGGACGGGGCGGTCCATGAGAAGGAATAAACGGTCACCGGGACACATGTAATTTGCGGCTACTTCTTCGGCAGTGACTTTACGAAGTTCCTTGCCTCCTCAAGAAGGGCGTTCAGCTCATCGTCGCTTTCAAACCCCTCCTGCTCAATCATCACCCACCCTTTCATCTGCCTCCCGGTAATATTAAACGGGAGGGCATGGGGTGAACGGAGCGCCTCTT
>JBFLYJ010000276.1:0-4794 GCA_040756635.1 Nitrospirota bacterium | reverse complement strand
CTCAAGGGCGCCGATCCCTTATCACAGGGACGAGTTCGCAGAATTGCGAATTTCGAATCACGAGGTACAGGCTGCACATATTAATACCGGCAAATTGGAATTCTACAAGCATATCGGCATATACGGATACCGGAAGGAAGCTCTGATGAAATTTACTGCCTTGAAACCGTGCAGGCTGGAGAGGATCGAGAAACTTGAACAACTGAGGGCTCTTAACGCGGGTATGAGGATAAAGGTCAAAGAGACGCAATTTGATACATTCGGCATTGATACCATAGAAGATTTAAGAAAGGCAGAGGAATGGCAAAATATATCTTTGTGACAGGCGGAGTCTTATCATCTCTAGGGAAGGGAATAGCCGCGTCCGCAATCGGGGCGCTGCTTGAAGCCCGCGGGCTGAAGGTGACCATACAGAAGCTGGACCCTTATATTAATGTTGATCCTGGGACACTGAGCCCGTTTCAGCACGGAGAGGTGTTTGTGACTGATGACGGCGCTGAGACCGATCTGGACCTCGGACACTACGAGCGCTTCACATCAACGCGAATGTCCCAGAAGAACAATTTTACTACCGGCAAGATCTATTTCAATGTTCTTCTGAAGGAGAGACGAGGAGATTATCTGGGTGAGACCGTCCAGGTGGTCCCGCATATAACCGATGAGATAAAAAATGCCGTTAAGGCTGCATCGGAGAATTATGATGTTGTGATCGTTGAGATCGGGGGCACAATAGGCGACATCGAAAGTCTGCCGTTTCTGGAGGCCATCAGACAATTCAGATATGATGTCGGCCGGGAAAATGTGTTATATGTTCATTTAACTCTTGTGCCTTATATAAGCACGGCTGGTGAATTGAAATCGAAGCCGACCCAGCACAGCGTCAGGGAACTCAGGGCCATCGGTATCCAGCCTGACATCCTGATCTGCCGAACCGACAGGCCTTTGTCGCAGTCGGTCAAGAAAAAAATAGCCCTGCACTGCAACCTTGATATTGACGCGGTCATAGCTGCTATCGATGTTAAGTCCATCTATGAGGTCCCTGTTGTATTACACGAAGAAGGGATTGACAGCCTGGTCGTAAACAAGCTGTCATTGAAAACAAAGGAGCTTGATCTCTCCACCTGGGTGCGGGTCATAAAAAAGCTCAAAGAACCTGAAGATACCGTAACAATCGCGATCGTCGGCAAGTATGTCGGCCTGAAAGATTCTTACAAGAGTCTGATCGAGGCTCTTATTCACGGCGGAATAGCCAATAATGTTAAAGTGGACATTAACTGGGTCGATGCCGAAGACATCGAGAAATCAGGGGCTGACCGGTACCTGAATGAAGTCGAGGGCATACTGGTGCCCGGCGGTTTTGGAGAGAGGGGAATTGAAGGGAAGATAGAAGCGGTAAGATACGCGAGAACAAAGAAGATACCTTATCTGGGCATATGCCTCGGCATGCAGTGCGCGGTCATAGAGTTCTCCCGCAATGTATGTAAAATGAAGGATGCCAACAGCACCGAATTTGATAAAGAGAGCCCTTATCCCGTAATTTATCTGATCGAGGAATGGTATGACTTCAGGAATCAGACAGTTCAGAGGAGGGACCTTAATTCCGACAAGGGCGGCTCGATGAGACTTGGTGCGTATCCCTGTGTACTGGAAGAAGGTACGAAGGCTTACGCGGCGTATGGAACGCATGAAATTATCGAGAGACACAGACACAGGTATGAATTTAATAACAAGTACAGAGAGGTACTGGGCAGAAACGGTCTCAGGATAAGCGGTGTCAGCCCTGACAAACAGCTTGTTGAGATAATTGAAATCGAAGACCATCCCTGGTTTTTCGGATGTCAGTTCCATCCCGAGTTCAAGTCAAGGCCGCTGGCCCCTCATCCGGTGTTCAAGGCATTTATAGGGGCGGCGTTTAAAGAAAAGAAACTACTATTTCAAAATCCGGCTAATGAGAGAATGGAGGTAATCAATGAGTGATATTATTGATGTTCATGCAAGAGAAATTATCGACAGCAGAGGCAACCCTACAGTTGAAGTGGATGTAGTTCTTGAAAGCGGGGCGTACGGGACCGCCGCCGTACCTTCCGGCGCGTCGACTGGTCAGCGGGAGGCCCTTGAGCTCAGGGACAAGGACAGGCGTTTTGCGGGCAAGGGCGTACTGAAAGCGGTAAAGAACATAAACGAAAAGATCGCCCCCAGGGTCATAGGTATTGAAGCGGACGAGCAGGTGTATATAGACAATCTCATGATAAGCATGGACGGCACAAAAAATAAAAGCAAACTCGGGGCCAACGCGATACTTGGGGTCTCGCTGGCTGTAGCAAAGGCGGCAGCCATGGAATGCGAGCTCTCGCTGTACCGGTACATCGGCGGGACCAGCGCCTGTGAACTGCCTGTGCCGATGATGAATATCTTAAACGGCGGCGCGCACGCGGACAATAACCTGGATATCCAGGAGTTTATGATCATGCCTGCAGGGGCGCCTGTCTTTCATGAGGCCATAAGGATGGGAGCGGAGATTTTTCACAGCCTCAAAGGCTTGCTGAAATCAAAGGGTCTCAGCACATCCGTGGGGGATGAAGGAGGCTTTGCTCCTAATTTGAAATCTAATGAGGAAGCTCTCACTCTGATAATTGAAGCCATAAAGAAAGCCGGTTACAGGGCGGGCAAAGATGTCTTTCTCGCACTGGACGTGGCGTCCTCGGAACTGTATTCCGGCGGCAGGTACCGTTTTGAAGGAAAGGCCGTAAGCTCGGACGATATGATAAATTTTTATGAGAAGCTTGTGGACAAATACCCTGTTATCTCTATAGAAGACGGCCTCTCCGAAAACGACTGGAAGGGCTGGGAGGCCCTGACGAAAAGGATCGGGAAACGGGTGCAGCTGGTAGGAGATGACATATTCGTTACGAACCCTGAAATATTGGCCAAGGGAATTGAAAAGGGCATAGGCAACTCGATATTGATTAAACTGAACCAGATCGGCAGCCTTACCGAGACACTCGATGCAATAGAGATGGCCAAGAGGGCAGGGTACACTGCAGTGGTGTCGCACAGGTCAGGGGAAACGGAAGACACGACCATAGCGGATCTGGCGGTAGCGATGAATACAGGACAGATCAAGACCGGCTCAATGTCCCGGACCGACAGGATAGCGAAATACAACAGGCTTCTGAGAATTGAGGAAGAGCTCGGCGATACCGCCAGGTTCAGGGGCAGGGACGTGTTTTACAATATGAAATAATCTGACATGAAATATAACCATTCAGCTATGAGTGATGATATCCCCTTTTTCCTAAGGGGGGGCACCGGTGATTGAAGGATTATTATGAGAAATATCAGGCACTCCACAGTTCAGGACAACAGAAAGAAGAGAAAGATCGTTTACGTTACTTCCGGCATACTTGTTGTTGTGTACCTGACGCTGCATATGATAATGGGTGAGAACGGACTTTTAAAATACATGAAACTGAAGGCCATGAAAAACAGGCTGCACTCGGAGACGTCGGTCATGCAGAAGCAGAATGAAGATGCCAACCGACAGATAGAGACCCTCAAGAAAGAACCGGACCGTGTTGAAGAACTTGCCAGGGGATACGGTCTGACGAAAAAAGGAGAGTTAATATACAAATTTGACAGTAAGCCGTAAATGCTCTAGTACCTGGACCATTTCTCAAATTTAAAATTCCAGACAGATTCCGTATATCAAAATTCAAACCTGAAAATATTATTAATCGTCATTGCCGGATACTATGGCATTACTGATTGTCGGCGTTTGAAATTCGGTATGTGATAAATCCCGGGAGGAACAAATGTTTGATCTTACAATAGAGGTGCAATTTTCCGCTGCGCATCAGTTAAGAGGATATAAAGGCAAATGTGAAGCCATGCATGGACATAACTGGAGGGTCCAGGTCACTGTATCTTCGGAGAAGCTTGATGAACTCGACATGGTGCTGGACTTTCATGAGCTGAAGTCGATCACCAATGAAGTCGTTGCACCGCTGGACCACTCTTTATTAAATGAGGTTTTTCCTTTTACGGAAATCAACCCGTCGTCCGAAAATATTGCCAAGTGGATATATGAGTCGCTCAGGAAAAAGCTCCTGAAAAAGAATTGCACGATCACATCGGTGACTGTATGGGAAAATGAGACGTCGTCCGCGACGTATTATGAGTAACAGTAGATTATCAGTCGTATCAAATTGACGAATTAGGACTTCCGGTGGGTTTAGTCTATTACAGTGGTTATCGTAATGGTGAAATTAACTTCTGCCTGACCGCCATTCCCGTCAGCGACGGAGACTGCTACAGGCGCCTTCCCCTTGAATTCAGAAGGCACATTCCATGTTATCAAACCTGCGGAATCAATACTCATTCCCTCAGGGGCGGTCTTGAGTGAATAGGTTAAATCATCGCCGTCCGGGTCGGACGCCATGATCTGGATGGTATATGTTTTGCCGTCAAAAACAAATGACTTGTTTTCTTCTATAACAGGCGGCGTATTGCCTATTTCTCTTTTTAAGGTTATGGTGCGCCCGTACAGTTCACCGTCATAAGGAGTTATTTTAACGGATAGCCTGTCTCCTCTTTTTATTTCGGCATCGATCTCTCTGGCGCTGCCGGCGGGTTCACCGTTTAAGGTCCACTCATAATTCACGGTCACATCATCACCGTCGACATCGCTAACCGTAACGTCAACATACAGTCTGTCCCCGGTCCTGAAGACCTCGGGCATAATCTTGACATTGCCGAGCTTCGGAGGATTGTTTTCCGTCTGGTTTTGTGTCGTCT
>JBFLYJ010000275.1:0-4800 GCA_040756635.1 Nitrospirota bacterium | reverse complement strand
GCTATTGAAAATTCATACAGCCCCGGATCAAAATGATAAGTAACTCCTGTTGTACAATCATATCCTGCTACGAAGTTACATGTAATATCAAATGGATTAGCAGGCGGCAGACCAGCAAATGCCGCATTTGATGACGCCATTATCATCACTATCGCTATAACAGTTAATATTCTTTTCACTATAATTTCCTCCTGATGTTCTGTTGCATATAAAATCCTGGATGCGTGATCTCGGCAAGCAGGTGTAAATTGACTTACTATCTTGTAAAGATACTTAACGCAAAAACGATGCCAAGTTGTTAAGATATTATTGAATAATATTGTTTAATAAAAAAGAGGAGTTAACATATATAGAGGGGACGGTTTTGCTATTAACAATGCTATAAGTGTGCCAGGAGATATTTTCATTGGCACACTTATGTGTAACATTATTACATTGTCACACTGTTATGTAATCGCGGATGGGACTGAGCAATAGTACCCATTGCTCAGTCCCATATATGCAAGTCCACATATTGAGCGAGGATCTCCTGCATCTTTGCGGGCGGCGGGACTTCAAAATAAAAGTTTATCACTGCGTGCGCCATTTCATGCGCAAGAACCCCCGTTGTGACACTGTCGACATTCACATAGATGGTCCTGGTCTTATTTGAATAGAAGGCAAGAGGAACATTCCCTGTCAAAGAGAACTGTCTGAATATTTTCCCCACTGTTTCATGATCAGGATAAAGCTGGATCGATATATGGAAATCCGAAGGATACATATCCAGGGTGGACTGCACCTTCCCCATAATTTCATCGATCCGGGGTCTTACGTTTAAAGGATTGTCATCCAGACCGAGGCTGGTATATTTATATCCGCCGATCCTCTGTGTAAAGGTACTTAAATGCGCGGCGTCACTATATTGAATTGTACAGCAATTGGATTCATGAGCCATCAGCCCTTCCCCGGCATGGGCAGGAGCGGGCACATCAAAGAGGAAATAAACAAGAGAAATGATAAAAGCTATAGACAGGATACATCTTCTCACTCACGCTTCCCGGCCCTTCGAATCATAGTTATCTGAATCCTGGGACGTCCTGAACTGTTCCACCGCGATATTTAATTTGGTGAGACTGTCAGTAAGGTTAGTGATCAGCATACCCACTTTATCGGTGTCAGGCATCCTACCTGAAGCCATATGTTGCTGCATCTCTCCAGCGACTTTTTCGGCAGCTTGAATTTCGTGCTTTATATCAAGCACCTTTTTTTCAATCTCCGACGTGAAATTATTCAGCGAATCGGCCATACCCGAAAGCTGGTCTTTCTTCCTGAGAGAGACCCTGCATGCCAGATCGCCTCCCGCAATTTCTTTCAGACTCTTTTCAAAACGGTAAAGCGGCCCCGCAATTTTATGGGAGATGAATATAAGTCCTATCAACCCGACTATACATACCACTCCAATAACGATCAATACGGGATACATCATGGAGGGGAAAAAAAAGCTTGAAGTATCTTCAATCCTGAGCTGAGCCCCCTGATAGCTTGTCGTAAGAGTATTTAGAGATACATACCAGAAGATCGCAGCCAGCAGCAGCGCTTCAATAATAATCAGCGCAAGAAATCTTATCGAGAAATTAAGCTGAAATCCCTTTTTGATGAAGTGTTTCTTTCTCCTTAATTGCGTGCTATCCGCCATTTCCTTCTCCAGCATCTCCGGACCGACTCCCCTTTCCGGATTTATCATTGATTTCGCAGGAGGCATCAAGGAGTTTTTCATTTACTTCGATTACGGCCTTTTCCCTGACCTCCTTGAGCCAGCCTTCAAGAGCATCTGTCTTCTTCTGCGTAAGAATATCTCTCTTTATCTGCTCATATAACGACGTTAAGGGCGGGAAATCGGAGGCATCATTTTTCGCCGTCTGACGCAATTTTTCATAATAATCGTTTATCTCATTTTCACTTACAAAAAGGCGCTTCTCCCACTCTCTGTTCTTGGCCTCTATAAGCTCTCTAATAAGCGTCTGTTCCCAAAAAGTCTGAATAGTCCGTACAAACTCCTTATTGCTGGTAAGGCCCATCTTCATCGCCTCCTGCACCATCAGCCGGCGGTCTATTATCGTGTCTATCTGCTCATCAATAGCTTCCGGGGTTATTTTATAGGAAGGGTCCTGCTTTGACCGTAAAGCCATCTCCCTCTGAAAATCCTCCAGCCTTATCGGTTCTTTATTGACTCTGGCCACAATGCCGGCATCAATATTTTTTTCTTTGGTGCAGCCATAAATAAAGGAGGTGACCAGAAACGCCAATAAAACAGGAGTAACAAGAAGGCGGGAGAGAGTAAAAAAATGTTTATTCATAACAAAGTTAGCTTAAACAAAGCTAATTGCTAATGTCAAACAAAATGGCCGTCAGAATATCAATGAAAAACGCCTGTCATTCATAGAAATTGACAGGCGTTATTAATACGTCATCAAACAGCCGACAGTGCCTTTCGACTTAATTATTTCTTTCTGATCCTCCGCCTTATCACGGGAATAATAACGAAACCAACAGCAATAAAGGCAACTCCGGGGAACTTGATTCCATAAACAAGAGGTGACAGGGCGATCCTTGTAACTGTCCTTAAGGTTTCGTGTCTTCTGATGAAGTCAGCGACAGGAGGTGACGTCCTGTAGTAGAAGGATACAAATGCCTTTCCAGGAGCGTTAGTGAGAAGATAGTTATCCCTGAAGTCCCTCAATACTTTTACGTTAGGTTCAAAATAACTGCCGTACGCAGCGGTTGCGATAAAACAATGCCCACCGCCTCCACCACCGCCGCCTTCACCTTCCTGAGTTTCCGATGAAACCGCTACATCAGGGTCAGTATACCTGAAGACGGCATAGGCCTTACTACCAAGTGTGTCTTCGACTTTGAATGTGATATCTATGTATTGTAGCTCCGGTACCGGAGGAAGGGTCCATGTAAACTCACCTGTTACCGGATCTATGGAAGGGGTCCCTTCTATTCCCGGGGTAAGCCCGGAAGACAATGCGATGTCGCTGATACTCCAGGTATAATCAGGAACGCCGCCCTGAGCCTCGATGATAGCGGAGTAAGCTGTCCCTACCTGCTGAGACGGGAGGGAATCAGTCGTAACAGTCAGAAACAGCGGCTCGGTCGTAACGGCGGAGATAAGAACTGCAGAATCAAGACTCCAGTCATCGGTATCCGCTATGGCTATTTTTATGTGATAAGTATCTCCCGGAACAACATTCGAATATTTTGCGCAGAGAACGTATGTAAAACCGTCGTATTCGATATCATAAGTTACCGCCGGCGGATAGAATCCGTTCTTGTCATTGTCCACATAATATCCGGAATTCTTATTGAGATTTATGTTGTCGACGGAAACAATATCGTCGCTGTTTCCAGGGATCAACGCAATGTTATCATCAGGCCTGATAGACTCCCCTGCTTTAGTAACAAAGAATGCAAAAATATCATCATAATCATTCCCGGTAAAATCCACATATTCATTGTATTCCTCTGACGCGAATACGTAATAAATATAAAAAAAGGATTTTGTCGACTGCACGTCGAATTCAAGAACAGTGGCGTCGTACGTTTTATAACCCGGCAACTTAAATAGACTGTCCAGGTCTGTATCTCCAACCAGGCTGTTCTTGACACCATGGAATGTAGAGACATTGCTGAATTCCGCGATCTTCGCGTGACCGGTCGTCAATATGACACCCTCTTCGATACGAAGTCCGCCTAATGAACCATTTGTAAAAGTCCCTGCGGCAACCGCTGCCCCCGTATATGTTTCACTGCCGCTGACGATGGAAATTCCGGGGCCAGCAATCTGTCCCGAAAGATAAACCGGATCGTTCGAAAGGGTAACATTAATACCGGCAAAAACCCAGCTCGGACATACCGCGATAAGAAACAATATAATAAGCATCGGCAGAATGCGCACACATTTCCCCGATGTGCCCAGGCCGAATTTATTGAATATATTTACTGAGTCCGATCCTTTCATAGTTACTCCTTTTACAACATAGTGATAAAACAATATCGTCCGGCATCTTCCTGCCCGGACTGTTTATTCAAGCGGCGGAGCAACAGGAGGAACCGGTTCGCAGCATCCTGAATCTATCCTCTCAAAATTACCCATCTTAACGATTGCCGCAGGGGCCGCCACCAGCGGAATACCCTCCATTGGACATTGTGTACAGGTCAGATCATCAGACGCCACAGTTACCGGCATCGAAGGGGTATCGATCGCCCTTCCTCCTAACGGAGTGTAAGTATACACTTCTCCTTCAGTGGGCAGCTGAGCAACGACAGGTACGTTTTCAGTGGCAGCAGTGTCCCAATCATACTTCTTTTCATCTATGTCATTAAATACACAGGAGTCCTTGATTGGTATTCCTACGGCAACTCTTACACAAGAGCGCCGTGTTATGGACACCGTTTTAGCAGGGTCCAGGATGCTTGCTGCCTGCAGCGTGCCTCCGGTTCCGTAAAACCAGGTACTCCCTTTTTCATGGATAAAATAAAAATCCGTTCCCTCCATATTGTCTGCCTTGGCATTTGGGGTCAGAACCTGAAATAATGGGGAGCCCGAGGTATTTATCATCCTCATCTTACCTCTGAAAAGGTTAATGCTTCCCTCGTTCTCATCACCCGGATAACCGGTTATCTGAAACCTGCTGCCCTGGGCAAGCCTGATGACCGTACCGTCATTCAACGTTATCTCCACTCTTGAATTGCTCTTAGTCCTGATCATGTCCATCAAGGATACTCGAGCGCCGGTTTCGGCAGGCAGTGCTA
>JBFLYJ010000274.1:0-4803 GCA_040756635.1 Nitrospirota bacterium | reverse complement strand
CTTTGTCGGCGGGGCTGCCCCTCAGATCGCTGTTGAGTACGCCAGACGCGTTATTCCTTCCGGGGCAAAGCCCGGATTCAGCGAACTCGAAGAAGCCATGAGGAAATGAGCAAGAACAAGTCAATAGTCGTCAAGAAAGTCAAGAAAGTAGCTGGAGGCGGGCATCACGGCGGGTCATGGAAAGTGGCATATGCAGACTTCGTCACAGCAATGATGGCTTTCTTCCTCCTGTTATGGCTTTTATCCATGGTCTCCGATGAAAAAAGGGTCCGTCTGTCCGCTTATTTCAAATACTTCAGCCTCTATGAAAGCGGGGGCACGTCTTGGATGGAAAAATCCAGCGAGATATTTGGAGAGGCAGGGGAAAACGTGCGGAAGGTTTTTGCTGGCAAACCGGGTGACACCATAGATAACGCAGAGGTTGAAAGCACAATCAGTTCCATTGAGGAAACGCTAAAAAAAGATATTTCAGATAAACTGGGCGATATAAAAGACCAGGTGCTTGTTGATATCGTGGATGACGGAATCCGGATACAAATGATCGACAAAGAGGGCAGCCTGATGTTTGAACGCGGAAGTCCCAGCCTGACGTCAAAAGCCAAGAACGTGCTGAAATTAATCAGCGAAGACATAAAGCAATACAAGAACAAGGTCATTATCGAAGGCCATACAGACTCCCTGAAATACGCTGGGAGCCAGTACAGCAACTGGGAACTTTCCACGGAAAGGGCATCTTCGGCCAGAAAAGAACTTGAGGTAAACGGACTGGACTCGAAAAGGATCACCCGTGTCGCCGGTTACGCGGACACCGACCCTCTTATTAAAGACAATCCCGAAGACCCGCGAAACAGGCGCATAAGTATAACTCTCAGTATTCCCAAGGTTTCAAAATCCAAAGACAATACAGACGTGACGGCCCAGATAAGCAGTGATGAAAAACAGCTCAAGAAAGTCTCCGAAGAACTGAGATACATGATAGACAAAGCGCAGATCCGTAAACCTGACGAAAAGCCTCAGCCTGTTATTTCTGCGGGCGGCGGAGCTGATTCCGGCAGCGGCAATAACGGCGAGGGGCAAACGATCATCAGAAGACAGGAATGGCCTGCTTTCCGTCCGATACCGAAAAATGAGCTGCCTGCTGCAGGGGATGATTCATCACCCGCTGTCACGAAGAATGATTACGATTCAATTATTAAGGAAGGGCAGACCTCTCTGCAAAACGGAAAGGTAAATCCAAAAAGAAAGGCCCCTGCCGGACCGGACGCAATTAAAAATCCGGAAGACGCCGCAATAAAAAGCGAACCTAAAGGGCCGTCTGTGATCAGGGAGCTTTCAGAACCGGTAATAACCAAGGACAAGCTGTTCACTATTATCCCGGGCAGTAAGTGATCAGCTCATCTGGGGGATCTTTATAATAAATGACGTGCCCTTACCCGGCACACTCCTGGCCTCTATGGTCCCTCCTTGTTCAGCAATAATACCGTGGGCTATCGAAAGTCCGAGTCCAGTACCTTTATTCACAGGTTTCGTGGTAAAAAAAGGATCGAAAATTTTCGGCAGTATCTCATTCGGGATCCCCTTGCCGTTGTCGGTCACCTGTATCAGTGCGTATTTTGTTTTATCATTAAAGGATGTTATGAACTCAATCCGACCCCTTCTGTCGGTTTCGGAGATGGCGTGCTCGGCATTTATCAGAAGATTAAGTATCACCTGCTGCATCTGCTGCCGGTCGACTGAAATGGAAGGCACTTCACCGTAGTTTTTGACTATTTCAATATTCGTGGATTTCAGCCAGTATTCATGCAGTTCTATCGTTTTATCGATAATGTCATTGATATTTTCAACACCCTTCTGTGCCGGGGTCTGTCTTGAAAATGTGAGCATGTTTTCAACAATCCTCTTGCATCTGAGCGCCGAATCATAGACATTACGCAGGTATTTACCTCTGGTATCATCTTCATTCTTCATAAGTAGCATTTCGGTATACCCGATAATTCCGGTCAAAGGATTATTGATCTCATGAGCCACCCCTGACGTTAATGTGC
Organism: Nitrospirota bacterium; assembly: GCA_040756635.1. GTDB lineage: Bacteria > Nitrospirota > Thermodesulfovibrionia > UBA6902 > UBA6902 > UBA6902. The sequence continues at coordinate 2,758 of JBFLYJ010000274.1, read as the reverse complement.
CCAGGGATGAAAGTTTATCAAGATGATACACCTGGTCTTTCAACCTGCGGGTCTCCGTTATGTCCTTCAATATATACACCGCGGCCTTGTTCTCATCATAAAATATAGGATAGCAGCTGATAAGATAATATGTGTCGTTCAGCGTCCGCTCCACCGCGCGGGGAGACACGTCGTCCATGCTTTCTCCGGTAACACACCACTCATGCGGATGGTCCATTCCGAACAATTCATAGTAGGGTCTCATTATGATGTCCGCCGGTTCCCTTTCGAAGAGGTTTGCGAATGCCTTGTTTGTACGAAGTATCCTGTAGTTCCGATCAATGACAAAGATATAGTCGGTGATGGCGTCAATAATGTTCTGCCACCATTTCTGGCTTTTATATATTTGTCTGAAGAGGACGGACTGCTGTTCCAGAGCGTCCTCTTCTTCTTTGTTCGGTACGGACAGTCCCTGGATCCTTTCAAGGACCCTGTAAAGCGAATCCTCATAAGCGGAGTCTTTCAGGATATAGTCGTAAGCGCCTTCCTTTATCGCCTCGGCCGCGTTCAGCTCCTTTCCTTTTTGAATAATCGCAATAACCGGGACATACAGGTTCCCTCGCTGAATCTCCCTGAGAAACCCGGGCGAGGAACTCAGCAGGGCATAATCTATAAAGACAGCGTCAATCCTTTCGCTGCTGAGTACATCCATTGCTTTGAGTGTGTCCCGATGGCTTATGATTTCAACAGCCGAGGATATATGCTTGAGCGCCTCCTCAAGCTGCCGGCCGGTTTTGATTTCTTTATTGATGAGAAGGACTTTTTTGATATTGATCTTTTTCTTCATCTCGGCTCTTTTTTGCTTTCACCGCTGCTGAGCAGCACTATATCGACCCTCCGGTTCTTCGCCCTTCCGTCAGGAACATCATTTGACGCCACTGGTTTGTTATCAGCGTAACCTATGGCAGATATTCTTTCCGGTTTTATTTTATGATTGTTTATGAAGTATTTTACAACATTTATCGCACGATAAGCCGAGAGTTCCCAGTTGGAGGGGAAGGTTTTATTATGGATAGGTATGTTGTCCGTATGCCCTTCAACCCGTATCATGTTGGAAGACCTGAGCAGTGCCAGTGCTATCTTGTCAAGCACTTCCCTTGAATCCTCCTTAAGTTCCGCTGACCCGGATTCAAAGAAATATTTGTCCGAAACGCTTACCACCACGCCGCGCTCATCTCTCTTAACATCAATGGCACCCTTCGAATCCGTCACGAGCGTCCCTAGTATTTCATTCACATTTGACTCTACTTCAACATCGGCCGGTATAAAGATCTGGACTCCTTCTATGACTGAAACGGCATTGCCGCGTGCGCCCTCGACATTGAAGGCGGACCGCATGGAATCCACGAACTTCCCCAGTTTGTTAGTGTCAATATTGCTGATAGCGTACATCGCCGTAAAAAAACAGAACAGAAGAGTGACAAAATCAGCGTAAGACACCATCCAGCGCTCGACGTTCTCGTGTTCTTCTTTCTTGGAGCGTTTTTTCTTCATTACTTATTTTCTTGATAGATATGAACTCAGGTGTTCCCTGAGATAATATGGACTCTTTCCGGCCTGGATACTCAGCACTCCGTCAATTATCATCTCCCTTAAGAACAACTCGCGTTTGATATTATTGATCATTTTTTTTGCGATGGGCAGAAACAGTAAATTGGCAGACGCCACGCCATAAACCGTGGCCACAAACGCGACCGCAATACCCGAACCGAGCTTGGCGGGATCACTGAGATTTTCCATTACATGTATAAGTCCCAATACCGCTCCTATTATTCCTATGGTCGGTGCATAACCCCCGGCGGCTTCAAATACCCTGGCCGCCCTTCCACGGTCCTCTTCAAAGGTCCTGTTGTCCTGTTCAAGTGAACTGAGCAGCACCTTGGGTTCTACTCCATCCACTACAAGCCTTATCGCCCTTCTGAAAAAACTGTACCTGATATTGCCTGTTTCGTTCTCCAGTGAGAGGATCCCCTTTTGCCTTGCCGTGGACGCGAAGTCAACCATGTTCCTTATAATCTCATGGTCCTCCGGCAGGAGACTCTCTTTAAAAAAGACGCCCCTGAGCATCTGTATCGACAGCATTATGTCACTGATTGAAAAACTCAGGAATGTCGCGCCGATAGTCCCCCCGAACACAATCAGCGCTGCAGACCCCTGCACAATGGAACTCAGTCTCCCCCCTTCGATGAGATTGCCGCCGACGATTGCCGCTATTCCGAGGAATATTCCTATGATGCTTGCCTTATTCATTTATTTTCCGATTCTTTTATTTTTCTTATTGTCTCTCTCTGATGTGACAGGGTATATTGAATGATCTCATTTCTTACAGAGTCGTCCATGTTCAGATATTCAAGCGCAACTTCATACTTGCCGTCGCCTGTTTTCTTCACTCTTTTCACCTCTCCGTACGCAAAAACCGCAACGGGCGGATAGGTCGGCAGGAGGAGCTTTATCTCCATGATTTCACCGGCCCCGACCTGATGGTCTACCGTAAACCTTATCCCGGACGCGCTGATATTGACGAACTTTTTTCCTGACTTGACGAGGCCCTCCTGGTCAAGCATCAGGTGATTGATTATGAAGTCAAGTTTGGTTTTTATTTCCGTCATCATGGAATACAGCCCGGCATTGTTCCGGTCCTCCGGGACATACTGCTCCGAATCCTCTTCTGAGGCTCCGGTTGAGTCCATTAATGAAAACGCCTTTGAACTGACGACAT
>JBFLYJ010000273.1:0-4823 GCA_040756635.1 Nitrospirota bacterium | reverse complement strand
GCATTAGTTTGTTGATACCGGGCGAGCGGACTTGACGGAAAAAGTTGACCTGCGATACCCCGGAGAGACCCATGAAAGCATAAATGGTGTCTTTCAGAATTTCACCAGGCGGTAAGTCCCGTCGTCAAGGTTTAATTCCAATATCCGATCGCATCGTAAAGGTTTTACGGCAAGGCCGCTCGCCTGAATTATGCACCGTTAAGGTTAACGCAGTCCAAGAGCCTCCCTGGTTATCTGCTCCGCGGTCGCGAAAACGGCCTTTTTCCCCTCTTCGGTCCTGGCCTCAATATAAAATCTTACCTTCGGCTCCGTACCGGACGGCCTTATCATCAGCCATGATCCGTCGTCAAATACCAGTTTGGTCCCGTCCACTATGATGACGTTTTGTACGGTCCGCAGGTTCCCATTGATAGATATTGTGCTCCCCTCATTATATTTTTCCCTTATAGATGAAAGCTTATTTACCAGCGCCTCTCCGGCAAGGGCCCGATCAACTTCGATACCCGACCGGTCCGGATAGTAATGCCCGAATTCCTCCATGATGTCATTCAGGTAACCGCCCAGGTTTTTCTTTGTGACCGACATCATCTCGATCGCAATGAGAATGCCGAACAGTGCGTCTTTCTCAAGTGTATGATTAAACCCGGATATACCGTCCGACTCTTCAAAACAGACAATGGCCCTTTCCCTGGCGCTGCTTAACATGAAAGGCCTGAAATTCTTGAACCCGACCCTGGTCTCTCTGACAGGGATGTCCAATTTCCTGGCAATGGCATTTACCAGATTGCTCGTCCCCACTGATTTCACCGCCACCCCGGAGATGCCTTTGTGGACATGAAGAAAATGCAGGGCCATGGCGCCGAAATAGTTCATCGGTATGATAATGCTGTCATCAGCATGGCGTATCCGGTCGCCGTCCGGGTCAAGGATCACGCCAAGTTTAAATGCGGCATTACTTCCCTTTAAAATATTCAACAGATCTTTCATATTGCTGTCTGACGGTTCGGGGGCGACACCGCCGAAAAGATAGTCATCCTCCGTGCGCAGATATTTTATCTTGTGGTTTTTGCCTATGATTCTCTCGATGCGTCCCCTGGTTGAACCGTGAACATTGTCGATACATATTATGCAGTCTTCTCTTTCAATAAAGTCCTTTATCCTTTGAATGTCCAGAGTTTTCTTCGTGGTAATGTATTTTATGTAGAGGTCCGTCAGGTCAACTTTCTCGATATCTCCGGGGACCGCTTTATCGATTACCGGCTGGTCTTTCATCAGGCTGTTGGCGATCTCTTCGATCCTTGTAGTGATTTCAGGGCCCGCGGGCCCGCCGTCAGAAGGATTGAATTTAAAGCCGCCGTAGTTAGCGGGATTATGCGAAGGCGTCAGATTGATAGAACAGGCGGCGTTCAACATTTCGATCCCCGCTGAAAATTCAGGGGTGGCGGCCTCTCCGGCATACCACGTCTTTATCCCCTCCCGCTGGAGCAGCCCGATGACTTCCCCGGCGAACTCAGGCCCAAGAAACCGGTTGTCATGTCCGACGATCACACCCCTTTTTCTGATGTCCTCAAAATCAGACACCCCCATGGCCTCCATAACAGCGGTGGAGCCTTCCTTAAACATGGCTATGATTGCCGAGGAGACTATCCTTACATTCCGGAACGTGTAGTCAGTCCCGATCTCGCCCCGCCATCCTGAGGTGCCGAATACGACCCGGGTTGGCGCAGTATTCTCCCTTGCGAACTTCTCTATTGTCGACAGCAAGCCCCTGTTTCCCGTAACGTCCGACAGAATAGCCTTCCAGCAGTCGGACGCATTGTTAAATTCGTAAGTCATGAACTCCTCCTGTGACTTTTATATTCTATGTATTCCTTTATCTCATCTAATTCCTTGCTAAGTTGTTCTATTTTATTGGCTAAGACGCCTGCTTTAAACGCTATGCCGGTTACTTTAATTAAAACACCCGAAAGTAACACAATGATACTGATGATTGAACCTATTAACACACTATCACTCATGGCATACCTCCTCTAAGCCAATATCCTCATAAGATTAAGATATATATTATCATATGAAATTTTCTATTTGTCTTCATTAGTGCAATAAGTTAAAATCATTGCGATGATTATAGCGGTCATAGGCGCTGGTGCCTGCAGCAAAGAAATATACGGTATAGCCGAGGAAACCGGCAAGCTCATCGCCTTGAACGGCGCTGTTTTCGTGACCGGCGGCCTCGGAGGCGTAATGGAGGCAGCGTCAAAAGGGGCACAGGAAGAAGGCGGCATCACGGTCGGCATACTGCCCGGTCCCGCAAAAAATGAAGCCAACAGATACGTTGATATACCGATCGCGACCGGGCTGAGCCACGCAAGAAATGCCGTCATCGCGCGCTCCGCTGACGCGCTGATCGCCATAGCGGGTGAATACGGCACGCTTTCTGAAATAGCCATCGCTTTAAAGCTCGGGAAACCTGTCATCGGAATTAAAACATGGGACACCATTGAGGGTGTTATTCATGTTAATACTCCTGCCGAGGCGATAAAAAAAATAGCTGAGTTTATTTAATCACAAGATACCGTTTGTCGGAGGAACGACTTGGCAAGAAACAGAATGTACCTGTACGGAAAAAATTCCGTCCATGAACGCCTGAAGGCGGACCCCGGAAGTATAAGACAGGTCTATCTGCAGGATAATTTTAAAGCGCCTCATATAACCGGTCTTCTAAAGAACAACAAAATACCGGTCAAGGTAGTAAGCGAAAACGATCTGATGAGAATCAAACGCGCGGACCGTCTGCAGGGGATCGTCGCTGAAGTATATAAATTCAGGTACACTCCACTGGATGACCTGCTGGACATGACGGACAACAGGCGGCCCTCACTCATGTTTCTGGACAACCTGAACGACCCGCATAACCTGGGCTCTATAATACGCATAGCCGCCTGCTTCGGTGATTTTGGGCTTGTTATTCCCGAACACGGTTCCGTGGATGTAAATGAGACCGTTATTCATGTGGCCTCAGGCGGGGAGAACTTTGTCCCTGTATCACAGGTCACTAACCTGTCAGCGGCCCTTTTGAAGGCCAGGGAGGCCGGCTATTGGGCGGTGGGCACGGTTGTTGAAGACGGAGAAGACTTTAACAGGGTCTCACTGCCGTTTCCGCTTGCGCTTGTTCTTGGCTCTGAAGGCAAGGGAGTACGATACGGGATCCAAAAGCATCTTGACATGAAGGTCACCCTGCCCATGAAAGGCGCGCAGCTTTCCTTCAATGTTGCCATGGCCTGCGCTATATTCTGCCACGAGATCGCGAAGCAGAGGAAGGAATGAATTTATTTTAATATGCTGTAGTAGGGACGTATTGCAATACGCCCCTACAGTTTAGATTGCCTTCTCCACATCCTTCACCATCAGTCTGGTTATGGCATTCGCAAAAGCAGCCGGGTCATTCGGTTTTGAACCTTCCAATAACAACGCCTGGTCATAGAGGAGCTTTATGTATTCTTCAAGGACCACGCTCTTCTGTTCCTTCTCAAACAACCTGTTCATGGCCTCAAATATCGCATGCGCCGGATTAATCTCAAGGATACGCTTCTGTTCCGGGATGTTCTGTCCCATAGACTTCAGGAGCTTCTCCATCTGGGGGTCCATGTCCATTTCATCTCCTACCAGACAGCACGCGGTGTCTTTGAGCCTGCCGGAGAGCCGGACGTCTTTGACTTCATCCTTCAGCTGCTCCCTGATAAGCTCGATCAGGGCCTTGAACTTTTTCTCGGTCTCTTTCTTTTCCCCCTCTTTCGACTTATCAAGTTCCACCTCCCCCTTGACGGCCGACTTGAACTTCTTGCCCTTGAACTCCAGTCCGGTGGCTATAAAGTCATCAACTTCATCCAGCATCACCAGGACATCGTATCCCTTGTCCTTTAAGGCCTCAAGATAAGGGGAGTTCTTTGCCTCGATGTAGGATGTCCCGGTAATGTAATAGATAAACTCCTGCCCCTCCTTCATGCCGTCAATATATTCCTGCAGTGAAATGTACGTGTCGGCAGGCCTGTTAATGGACTGAAACAGAAGGAGATCGGATATGGACTCTTTCCGTGAAAAATCAAAATGGACACCCTCCTTCAGGACCCTGCCGAATTCCTTATAGAATGAAAGGTATTTGTCATACTCATTCTTTTTCATCTCAGCCAGAGTATCGAGGACCTTCTTGGTCACGCTTTTATTGATAATATCCACCTGCCTGTTTGACTGCAGTATCTCTCTTGATACATTCAGCGGGAGGTCTGAAGAATCAATGATACCTTTGACAAACCTGAGATACCTCGGAATGAGCTGTTCGCAGTGTTCCATGATCTGGACCCTCTTTACATACAGTGTGGGCCCCATCTTGTAGTCCTTGTAATAAATATCGAACGGCATATTTGACGGGACATAAAGCAGAGCGACAAACTCGGACGTCCCCTCCGCCTTGTAGTGTATCACCCTGGCCGGGTCGGTGAAATCATGAGACACATGCTTGTAAAACTCGTTATATTCCTCGTCGGTTATCTCTGCCTTGTCTTTAAGCCAGATCGCCTTTCTCGAATTCAGTGTCTCTTCCTCTTTGATCTTGACCTTCTCCCCTTTTTTCAGCGTGCTCTCCTGCTCTTTCTCGATGTCCATGACGATGGGATGTTCTATATAGTCGGAATATTTCCTGACCACACTTTTGATCTCCCACTCCTGAAGATATTTCTTATCGTCTTCCTTCAGGTGCAGTACCACCTCTGTCCCTTTATTCTCTTTTTCGACGTCTTCGATCGTAAAAAACCCATCCGCAGATG
>JBFLYJ010000272.1:0-4839 GCA_040756635.1 Nitrospirota bacterium | reverse complement strand
ATCTTGTATGTAACATATTGCCATGAAGAATCTTCATCCATTGATGCTCATTCTGCTTATGACTCTATATCCCCATGCATCATACGGACACGACCCGGTATGGCCCGGTGAAAAGCTCAAGAAATTGTTCCCTTCGGCTGAAAGCTTCGAACAGAAAAACCTGTTCATCTCGGATGAACAGCGTAAAAACATTGAAAGTGCCCTGGGAAGCAGGCTTCCTGAAGAAGACCTTCAGCCCTCCATTTATCTTGCGATAGTGCGAAGCGGCACTGACGGTCGTCTCAAAAAGGCCGCGGCTATAATGTTTATCGACGCGTACGGTAAAGGCGGCAAGATAGATATGGGGATAGTTGTGAGCGGGAAAAGCGAGCTGATGAAAATTCTGATATTTGAGAATAGAGAAGCTGAGAGTATACGTCAGCCGGCATTTCTTGACCAGTTTACCGGAAAGAAGGCGGGTGAACCATTTAAAACAGGCGTGGACATCACTTCCCCTGAACATGAAGAAAAATCCGCGCAGGCCATAGCCTCAGGTGTAAAAAGGGGGTTATTAATCATACATGAAATATTCAAGAAGAAATAAAGCCCCTACTGGCGGCCGGCTGTACTTAATTATAATATCCTTCATACTATGCGCAGTCTCCTCAGCTGCGGCATCCGGAGTTCATAAACACGAACACTCATCCCTTCAGTTCCGCATCGATAATGCAAGTGTGAAAATGAATATCTCCCCTGAGACGTATGTCAAAGGGAAAACACCTCATGTATCTCTGGAACTGTCAAATTACATGACTGGAGATCCCATCCCGGATGCGGATATTTATATCCTCCTTGAAAAAACAGGGGAACAGGACGTCAATCCAACGCATACGGACCATGAAGCACCATCTCTTCCGGCAGACACTCTCAATGACGATGACGGGCTTGATTTCGGAGATTCGCCACAGATGGCTGCGGGGATCGACCTCAGTATGTTCAGAAAACTGGAGCCTCGGCAGATGGCAGGCACATATTCAGTCAATTATCCGCTGACAGAAAAAGGGGAATACTCGTTCACGATAGCAGTGAAATCGCTAAATGGGAAAAAGTTCTCAGAGACTCTTGTGTACGGCGGTATTCTTGAATACAAAGAGGCCTCAAGGGCGCGTCAGTATAAGATGATCTTTATCATAGGAATAATACTACTCAGCGGACTTCTGGGTGGATGGATACTCTCAAAACGGAAAGCCCTGAATATGTCCACCGGACAAAAGATGAATATCCTGGATATCCCTTCTGTTAATCGTTTCTTCAAGTCCGCATGGTTTCAGCCCCTATTCCAGATACCCATGCTTATTTTTTTCATCATCATCATTATCGCCGGACTCTTTGATGTTCAAATGGGAGACCGGAATATCGCAACGCTGCTGATGTGGACCATCTGGTGGGCAGGCATTATTTTCACCTTCGTATTTCTTGGAAGGATCTGGTGCATGATGTGTCCTTACGGCGCTCTGCAGGACTGGGTGCAGAGGTTGTTCTCATTCAACAAAAACTTCCCGAAATCCATCAGAAATATCTGGCTATCCAGTTTTCTGTTCTTCGGCCTTACGTGGTGGGACAGCTATGGCGGTCTCGTAAATAAACCCGCTCTTACGGCTTACATCCTGCTCGGATTCTTCGCCACGGCTGTCGTCATCGCAGTCGTCTATAAAGGAAGGGCATTCTGCCGGTACGTATGCCCTATCGGCGGTTTAATAGGAATCTATTCTATGTTCAGCCCCGTTGAACTCAGGAACAAATGTCTTGACGTATGCAGGGAGCATAAAGTCAAGGAATGCATAAAAGGCACGGAGAAGAGTTATCCATGCCCTATGTTCCAGACTCCCATGACTATGGACAGAAACAATTACTGCAATTTCTGCAGTGAATGCATAAAGTCCTGCTCCCAGGACAATATCATCATCCGTTTCAGGAGCTTTGCTAAGGACCTGTGGTTTGCAGGGAAAGGATATATGGATGAGGCCTGGCTCGCGATGACACTCGTAGGTATAACAATTGTCCTCACAGGGGAAATGGTCGAACCCTGGCACAGGTGGATGGATGCAGCAGGCAGGCTGCTACCCTTCGGTGTCATGGGAATTACATCGCACGCGAGTATTGAAAAGATTACTTCATTGTCCGTACTGACAATAGGGTCTCTGGTCATCCCGTCGCTTCTGCTTTTTCTGACGGCGTTGATTGTAAGAAAAAACACGATACCCGACTCCCCTCTTAACTTGAGAGAAACTTTTATACAATTTGCATACATGTTCATCCCTGTCGGGCTTTCCATGCACCTTGCACACAACCTCAACCATCTTTTCAAGGAAGGCCCGGAGATCATTCCCGTTATTCAGAGAACGATAAATGAATATACCGCGATAAATCTGGGTAAGCCCGACTGGAACGTGACTCCTCTCATGGGGGATGAATCCATATTCTGGTTTCAGATGGTCACTTTCGTCATACTGAACATCTTCTCTCTCTATGCCGGTTACAGGATAGCGGTCAGGTATTACAAAGAGAAAGCGCTCAAGGCATTTATTCCGATGGCGGCGCTCGCGCTTTTGTTTATGATCATAAATATATTTATTCTCGGCCAGCCCATGTCGCTGAGACATACACATTGAGGTGCATATGAGAAAATTAATTATCCTCCTGCTTTCAGCGTTGTTTCTTATGATTTCGTCTTTATCGCACGCGCAGCTTGACCTTGAACAGGAGGTACTGATAATTCCAGACACTCATGATGCGGAGCCTTACAAATGGAAGACAAAGTGGTTCACCTGGGGTTATGATGTGCGCCTGGAACATGGGCCCCTGATTGCCGGCAGCGATGCGGAATTCACCTTCAGCATTAAAGCAAAAACCGCGGTTCATGACATGAACGTGTTCATTACCGATGAGGGCCTGAATGTCTTTAAGCATTTACACCCTGAAAGCGATAACGGTATTTATAAATTTATCTTCAACGCCCCGTCACTGGGCAAGTACCGCTTCGAGTTTGTTTTCAATAATGACAAAGGCGAATGGATAGACCTGAGCGAAAATGTATCAATTAAAGAAGGAGCTGAGACAGAGGTCCTCCCCGAAAAGTATAAAGATTATTCCGTAAATGTAAAACTCGTCCCGGACAAGGTTTATGCCGACCATGTCGTGACACTCATTTATGAAATTAGCCATAAAGGCGTACCGGTCACATACCCCGACAGGATGGACGGCGCTGATATCCTGACCGCGTCATGGGACGAGTCCCGTAAAGAATTCATCTACTCGAGATCAAGGCAGAATGTAAACGGGCAGATCGCAGCGAGTATCGTATTTGTGAGACCGGGCAGACACCGTGTCTTTGCGGAATTCAGTCATAATGGCGTGGTGAAGGTTTTCGAGACAGATATTGATGTTCTGAAGGAACCCTCTCAAAAGGAGCGTGGCTTCGGTTTCAGGGACCAAAATTCATTTGATTAATACAGCATAAATAATTATCAAAATGTCGTTCAGAGGGCCAACTGTCTTTTGATCAGGATGATATGATGCATACAGCCTTGATGTCATTTCATCCAGCGCAACTAATGTGATTATATGGGCAGACTGGTAATATAACTGTTGAAGTACGAGACTGGTTTGTCTGAAAGTTCCTTAATCAACGCCGGGACTGCTGATGAAACGCTCCTCTTCTAAAGTCTTACCGGAACTCCCTTTTTCCTTAAATATTCTTTAGCATCCTGAACGGAATATTCCCTGTAGTGAAAAATGGAAGCGGCGAGTGCCGCATCTGCCTTTCCCTCGACAAGCCCTTCCCGGAGATGTTCAAGCGTCCCCACCCCCCCTGATGCCACAACCGGAATTGTGACAGCCTCCGATATGCTTCTGGTAAGATCGATATCAAAGCCTATCTTTGTCCCGTCCCTGTCCATGCTTGTCAGTAGTATCTCCCCTGCCCCAAGTTCTTCCATCTTCTTTGCCCATTTTACTGCATCGATCCTGCGCATCTTTCTACCGCCGTGGGTCGAGAGCGCCCATACGGAACCGCCATCTTTTTGCGTAGAGACAGGTTTAGAACCTGTCTCCGGATCTAATCTCACGTCCCTCAGATACGGGTCGCTCAGCCAGGAAAGCCATGGTTCATCCGGTTCGAAGGTCATGTCCGGAAGGACCCTTTTAGCATCAACCGCGACAACAATGCACTGGCTTCCGAATCTTTCTGCCGCCTCCTTTATGAAGTAGGGGGTCCGTACCGCGGTCGTGTTTATCGAGACTTTATCACAACCCGAATTAAGAAGGTCTCTTATATCATCGAGTGATTTTATCCCGCCTCCAACTGTAAGCGGCATAAACACGTCATCTGCGGTCCTCGCAACCACATCCAGTATTGTCTTGCGCTTCTCGTGCGACGCGGTTATGTCAAGAAACACAAGTTCATCGGCGCCCTGTTCGTCATAGAATTTCGCGTTCTCGACAGGGTCGCCGGCATCGGTCAGGTTCTGAAAATTGACACCTTTCACCACCCGACCATCCTTGACGTCAAGACATGGTATTATTCGTTTGGCCAGCACTTATCACACCACCTTCGTTAATTCTATAGCCTGCTTCAAATCCATGGTCCCTTCATAAAGGGCCTTGCCCGTTATCACACCCCATAGATTTTTTATCTTCATCAGATCTTCCACATCATTGATCCTGGAAACACCTCCTGAAGCAATGACCGGAATGCTCAAAGCTCTAACCATGGCTTCCATGGCATCAAGATTGGGGCCGGTAAGCATGCCGTCCCTGGAAATGTCCGTATATATAATGCCGGCCGTTCCAGCGATCTGC
>JBFLYJ010000271.1:0-4843 GCA_040756635.1 Nitrospirota bacterium | reverse complement strand
CTGGCGCCGCCCGTTTATTACGGGGTCTGTACAACCACGGGCCAGCACCCCGGGACCATAGGCATTACTCCCGAAACCCTGAGAAGACTGACTTGCGATATCGTGAAAGATGCTTATAAAAAAGGTCTGAGGACCTTTTTCCTCATCACAGGACATGGCGGCGGGCTACACTCATCCGCATTGAAAGAAGCGGCTGAGTCTTTGATAGAAGAACTGAAGGGGACGAAAATAGCGGTACTCTGTCCGTATGACGTTTTGCATAAAGAACTTGCGGAGCTGGCAGAGAGCGTAAATGATTCGCACGCCGGGGAAATCGAGACCTCTCTGGTACTCTCCCTTGCCCCTGAACTCGTAAAGGGCAGTTCAAAAAAGGATTGTCCGAAACTCCCCAGACCGTTTGTGGTCAAAGACAAGATCAGATACTGGCGCAGCGGCGTATGGGGGGACCCTTCAAAGGCGAGCAGGAAGAAGGGGGACAGGGCGGCTGAGCTGATTGTCAGCAAGATAGTCGAAATTATCGATCAGGCAGGGAGCGTCCCGGCATCCTGAGCTGTAGTCAATAAGTCCATGAGATGACAACTCAATAAAAGGCGCTGTCCGGACGCTGTTTCCTAATTCCACGCCGGGACCTTACTTGCTTGCCGACGGATTTTACAGCTATACTATTAATCACGCGGAAATTCTATGAAAAAAAACCATCTCCTGATAGGGCTTGTACTCATAATCCTGTCATCCTACTATGCCTTCAAGAACGTATCACTGCAAGAACTCGGTATCGCCTTTAAGTCAGTGCGCTACATATATCTGGTCCCGGCTGTGTTCTTTACGGCGTTGACCTTCGTGTTCAGGGCATTGCGGTGGCGGTACCTGGTATGTTCCGTAAAAAATGTTACTACCGCGCGACTGGTTTCTCCTATGATGGTGGGCTTTATGGGGAATATACTCCCTGCCAGGGCAGGTGAATTTATCAGGGCATATCTCCTGGGCAAGAGGGAGAACATAAGTTTCAGTGCTTCCTTTGCCACTATTTTCGTGGAGAGACTCATGGATATGGCAATGTTTCTTATCTTGCTGCTCTGGGTCCTGTTCTTCAGCGCTGACGCGTTCTCGCAGAGCGGTTCAGTGGAAAATCACCGCCTCATGGGCTATATGATCAAATTCGGATGGATAAGTTTTACAGGGTCCGTCGGTATCTTCCTCTTCTCGGTGCTGCTTCAATACAAAAACGAGTGGGCCGTAAAGATAGTGGACATCTGCACTAGACCGCTTCCGCATAAATGGAGGGAAAAGATCTTCGGCATGCTCCATTCATTTACAGACGGGCTCAAAATCCTGAAAGACTGGCGCGGCTTCACAGCATCTATTTTATTGTCCGTCATGGTATGGATCGCGGGTACGTTATTTTATTATCCGCTTTTTATGGCCTTCGGCATAGAAAACGGGCTTCCCGTATTAACCGCTCTGCTGATATTAAACCTGACGGTCGGTATTTTTATTTCTCTGTTTCCCACGCCGGGGTTTCTCGGGGCCTTTCAGGCCGCCTGTGTCATAGCACTCCATGATATTTTCAGCATACCAAAGGCAGTTGCCGCAAGCTTCGGCATTATAGCCTGGCTTGTGGCGATGGGGTTTATAATTTTAGTCGGTTCTTTTTTTATCATCAAAGACAATCTTTCATTCTCTGATCTGGCATCAAACAGAGCGCAGATCGAATAGCCGTGATGTACGGGCAATCAATAGTATCGGTATCCAGACAAACACGGACAGCGCCACATGAATAAAAAAAACATTCATCTGTTTACGGGACTCGTTATTATCGCCCTGTCTCTGTTCTACGCATTCAGGGGCGTCAAGATCGAGGAACTCGGCAACGCTCTGCTTCAAGCCCGCTATATATATCTTGTCCCGGCAGTGGCGCTGGTTGTATTCAGCTATTTATTGCGTGCCATGCGTTGGCAGTATTTGATCCGCTCCATAAAAGTCGTCAAAACCGTCAGGCTCTTTTCTCCTTTAATGGTGGGGTTTATGGCCAACATGCTTCCGGCAAGGGCCGGGGAATTTGTAAGGGCATACCTTCTCAGCAGGAAAGAACAAATAAGCTTCAGCTCCTCCTTTGCAACGATATTTATAGAAAGGCTCTTTGATCTGATCATCGTCCTGATAATGCTGGTCTCCGTGCTGCTCTTTATTCCTGAGGTTTTTATCTCCGGAGACGCAGGGGGAGATGGCCTGCTCGAAAAAGTAAAGCTGTTCGGGATGGTCAGTTTTCTTTTATGCCTGTTTATATTTATTTTTTCGGTCCTGCTCCAGTTTAAAAAAGACCTTGCCATGAAGGTAATCGGGTTTTTTGTCAGGCCTTTCTCTCATAAGTGGAGAGAAAAGATATTTGGGATGGTCGAGTCTTTTTCAGACGGGCTGCAGATCATCAGGGACCGGCGCGGCTTTATTGCCTCCGTCTTCCTATCATTTCTCATATGGGGCATTTTTATTTTTACCTATTATCCTCTCTATCTGGCATTTGATATCGCACACGAACTGCCACTGGCATCTTCACTCGTCGTGCTCTGCCTTACTGTCGCTATTTTCATTACAGTGGCCCCTACCCCCGGGTTTCTCGGGTCATACCATTTAGGCTGTGTGGCCGCCCTGCACGGGATATTCGGAGTACAAAAAGCTGTCGCGTTGAGCTTCGGAATCGTGGCGTGGCTTGTCGCCATGGGCACAACGGTCTTTATCGGCGCGATCTTTGCGATAAAAGAAAACATCTCGATCGGCAGCATATCGGCAGGTCAGGAGACGGTGGAATGACCGTCTTTACCGCTTGTCATTGAAAGGGTGCCTGATTTATTTTGCGGAATCCGCGAGCCGATCCCTGGCTTTTCCGGCGTATTCACTTTCAGGAAATTTCTTTAATATTTCCTGATACAACTGCCGGGCATGCTCCCTGTTGTTCTGGAGTTCTTCAAATTGCGCGGTCTTAAAAAGCTCTTCTGCCCGGTCTCCTGAGCAGGCAAACATTAATAAAAAGACCGAAACCATCAACAGGATGAACAGATTAAAAGATCTGATTTTCATTTTTCCGCTCCTTAAAAATGGAATTAGCGGTATTATATCATTGTCCGGTTTCAGCAGAATATATAAAAACTCCACCGGTTAACTGCCGGAAGATCTCTCCGGTTTTCACAAAAATAGCAAATTTTATGTCCGGCTGATAAAAAATCCATAAAAATTATTGCATTGGCCATGATATATATGATAGTCTTATTAGTACTTGAAGCAGGAAGATTATTGTAAATCTTCAATAAAACACACGTCCATCTAATCTTCTCTCTGCCAGTGTCCCGGTGCGCCGGGATTAGGGGAGAAAGGACGGAGGAAAAACTGAGGAGGATTTTATGGTAGTTTCAATGAAAGAACTTCTGGAAGCTGGTGTGCATTTCGGACACCAGGTCAAGCGCTGGAATCCAAAGATGAAAAGGTATATCTTCGGGCAGCGTAACGGCATTTATATTATTGACCTCCAGAAAACGGTAAAGATGTTTGAAGTAGCGTTCAACTTCGTAAGGGACACCGCGGCGCGGGGTGAAACGGTCCTGTTTGTCGGCACCAAGAAGCAGGCACAGGACGTGATATTCGAGGAAGCGCATAGATCACAGTCCTATTTCGTCAACCAGCGCTGGCTCGGCGGGATGCTTACGAATTTCAAGACAGTAAAACAGGGCATAGAAAAACTGAAAAAGATCGAGAAGATGAAAGAGGACGGCACGTATGAGCTCCTGACCAAAAAAGAGGTGGCCAAGTATGAAGCGGAAAGGCTCCGTCTTGACAAGAACCTCAGCGGGGTAAAAGATATGGGAGGACTTCCCGGGGCGCTTATAATAATTGACCCCAAGAAAGAGACCATCGCCGTTGATGAGGCGAGAAATCTGTCGATTCCGATCGTCGCCCTTGTTGATACCAACTGTAATCCGGATGATATTGATTATGTAATTCCCGGTAATGATGATGCTATCAGGTCCATTAAACTGATAACCTCCAAAATGGCCGATGCGGTCCTAGAGGGCAAAAGCATCCTGAACAAGACCGTAGAAGAGGCATCCGAAAAAGAAGCTGTTGAAGAAAAGATCGCCACAGAGGAGAAGGAGGAAGTAACCGGATGAATATTACCGCAGGCAGTATAAAAGAACTGAGGGAGCAGACCGGAGCGGGTATGATGGACTGCAAGAAGGCCCTTACCGAGTCGGGCGGAGATTTTGACAAGGCCCTGGACATCCTTAGACAGAGAGGGCTCGCGATGGCCGCAAAAAAGGCCTCAAGAGAGGCGTCCGAGGGGCTGATAGGCTCATATATCCACATGGGTAAGATCGGTGTGATGGTCGAGATAAATTGCGAAACGGACTTCGTCGCGAAGACAGACGAGTTCAAGGAGCTTGTCAAGGACATTGCCATGCACGTCGCAGCGGCAAACCCGTCCTATCTGACGAGAGAGAACGTATCTTCGGAAGTTATAGAAAAGGAAAAGATGATCTACGCTTCCCAGGTGGAGAACAAGCCTCCACAGGTGGTCGAAAAAATCGTGGCCGGGAAGCTCGAAAAATTCTACTCGGACACATGTCTTATGGACCAGATTTTTGTAAAAGACCCAGAGGGGAAGAAAAAGATCAAGGACCTGGTCACCGAAAAAGTCGCAAAGCTTGGAGAAAATATTGTAGTCAAGCGTTTTGTAAGGTTTCAGCTCGGAGAGAAAGCAGGTTAATACATTCAGATGAAGACCCGAAAACCTCATTTCAAGAGGGCCCTGCTGAAATTAAGCGGAGAGGCCCTTATGGGGGACAGGCAGTTC
>JBFLYJ010000270.1:0-4853 GCA_040756635.1 Nitrospirota bacterium | reverse complement strand
CGATAAGATATTTAAATCTGTATTCTCTTCCGCTGGCCAGTTTTAATGTTATCTGAAAATCGCCGTTTTGGTTCCTAATCATCGGGGCCGCTGTTGAATTCCAGTCGTTGAAATCACCGACGATCGCTATGTTGCTTGCGTCTTTGGCTGCTTCCTGAGGCAACAAAAAAGAGACCTCACATTCTTTTCCGTCATCCAGGTAATTCTTCTGCAAGCCTAATACGCGGGCATTTTCCGAAGGTGTCTTTTCAGCCAGCATATCACTGTCCGCATCTGAGGATTTCGTTTCGGTCGATGGCTGAACAACAGGCTGTTCAGCAGATACTTCTGAGGTTATTTTATCGGGCAGTTTCATGTAATGAGCGCTGAGCAGAGGAATACGCGTGTATGAGGTTATTTTTTCCATGGTCTCATTATGTTTTTTTGGATCCGGCGTCTTGAAGGCAATACCCGCATAGCTTGTTTTACCATCCTGCCGTTTCCATACAACATCACCCAGGAGAAAAACCGAGGCCGCGTTCTGTGGAAGCTTCAGTTCGAGTTCCAGGTTGTCATGAACCACAAAATTGAAATTTCGGGCTTCCAGGCCGATCCCCTCACAAGACAGGTTTTTTGTTAAGCCCAGCGAATATGAAGCTGTCCCGAACGTAGGACGAAATTTAACAATGAGCGGGAGATCGAATCTTTTATACGTCCTCTTGTTCTCTGGCATTACTTCTCTCCTTTCAATGAAGTGTTTTGAAACGAATATGTGCCGATATAAAATAGACTTTATTAAAATAGACACAGCTTGTCAAGAAAATTATTCCAATCCTGCGGGTCAGCACAAATTACATCCCCCCGCGAAATACCGGGAAGAACGGTTTTACAGAAAACAATATACTCCTTTGTCGTGTGAGAAAGATAAGCATTCAGCTCAAGTAAAACGGTTGTTCTGCCGTATTATGAGGAAGACGTTATGTATGATTACTAATGATATTTTGTTTGTCCAGACCTTTTTGAGATCGCAGACTTCTGGCTGAATATATGCATTTGGAACATATCAATAAACATGGAATCTGGATAATCTCTGACGGAATTCCGGTAAACCTGGATTTGAGCAATATATGCAAGGAATCCATTTCAGGGCCTATTACCGAATACAGGATATCCGAGCTTGCGCGCTATTTACTTAATCCCAATCCGATAACTTTGGAAGAAAAGGTGGTAGGCTGCAAAGTACATTACCGACGCCCGTCAGCAGGCATTGTTAAAAGGGCGTTGATGAAAATTATCCCCGGACGCAAAGAGGGGGCTGACGACGATAAATCAAATGTCGAGGAAATAATAACAACATCAAAAATCGGCGCACCGACATTTAAGGATGAAGCCCTTAATGCGCATTTCATCAAGATTAACGAAATGCTCAAGCCCTATGATCCGGTCCAGAAAAAACTGGCGGGGCTGGACAGGGAAAAGGTTGAAGACGTTAAGGCGCTCTGTGAAGATATCGGCAGGAACCGGTATCAGTTAAATTTGCAGGGCAGCGTAAATGACAAGATTAATTTTGTGGTCAATTCACTCTCAAAAAAAACAAAGGTAGTCGCCAATAAAGCGTATTTGCTTAACGGGTTATTTGAGCTGAGAGGGTTTAATTTTAAGAGCTTTTATATCAATAACTCGTACCGGTTAATAAAGTTTTCTCAGAACGGCCAGTTGAGATATTGTGTTTTAAACACGAACTACCAGTTTGAGTACTGGATTAATGATAATCTTCTGATCAATTATATGCACTTGTTTGAACAGTGCATCCAGTCGGACCCTAAACTCTCAGAGGCCCTCATGCTTTGCGTCAAGGGAGAAGCAAAGCCGTTAAAGCTGTTTTTTGCCAAACAGCTGGGACAGGACTATTCCGACAAACACCTTCCTACCGTATATCGGGAAGTGTTCAGTAATCACAAAATAAGCCAGGATGAAAAGGACACTCTAGCCGAAACGCTGAACAAATTTCAAAGCATCGTATCTTTTAATTTTGTACCACTCCTGGGGCCCGAAAGGCACAAGCTCTGCACAAACATATCGGTAATGCATGACTTCAGGGCACTCGAACCGATAAAGGCGCATCTGCCGAAGGTCTATTCCGAAATCAATAAAAAGGCCATGGTCTCTGATGCGGGCAAGCTCTATCTTCTCGACTCCATACGGGGATACCAGAATGTCTAGCGCATATAATGATAATGATTATAAATGGATCAGTGAGCTCATGCTGTACCCGCAGCAGCTGGAGAAGCATCTTGATTATTTACAGGACACTTCTCAGGTAGCTGTCCCCAGTGATCCTATCGAGAAGGTCATTTTCCAGGACAACGCAAAAAAGGCGATCAGGAAAATAGCCCAGAACAAAGGACATATGTTAATGGTCGGTAAGCCGGGGACGGGCAAATCGATGCTGGCAGGCATGTTTCAGCATGTGCTTGATAAATCACTGGGCGAGTATATCCGGCCGAAAGAATCGATTGCCGCCTATCCTGGTAAAGACGGCAATCACGTCCGCTTCTCATACGCAAATCCAGGAAAACTCGACAGGTATATAAATCAAGTCAGGGAGCAGATAGAAGCGGCAAAGAACAGCATAGATGACTTTTCTCTCGCCAGCCAGATTTCTCCTGTTCAGAAGGTCAAAATGTTCTTGTTGTGGACAGCGGCCCTAAGCAGCATAATAGGTATCTTTGTCCCTGCGGCACTTGTTCTGACCGGACTATCGGGCATGGGTGCCATTTTCATGTTTATCCAGGAAAACAACATAAAGGTGCAGGAAAAAATACAGCAGGAAACCCAGGGAGGCAAGGCTGTTTCCGTAAAGCATATTGTTGACTTGGTCCCGGAGGTTTTATATGACCCCCGTAAGGACACGAACCTCATGGTCAATGTGTCTGAGCCGGACGCTAAAAACATGAAAGGCGGCTTCAGGCATGACCCGTATCAATCCGGAAACCTGCATACTCCTATCCATAAAAGAACATATCTGGGAGCCCATGCCAAATCACCCATAATATATATCGATGAACTGAAAACGCTCATTAAAACGCGTTATATGTCCAGTCTGCTCGAGATCATGCAGAACAAGAAATATATCCTGGAGGGGGGGCGGAACACGGGCAGCGGGGCAGCTGACAGGTCAGAAAATTATCTGAAGGCGGATAATATCATTATCGCGTGCTGCAATCACGATACACTTCGGGACCTTCAGGAAGAGGGCGATGGGGCATTCCTCAGCAGGATTGAG
This sequence comes from Nitrospirota bacterium, assembly GCA_040756635.1. Classification (GTDB taxonomy): domain Bacteria; phylum Nitrospirota; class Thermodesulfovibrionia; order UBA6902; family UBA6902; genus UBA6902. Next base: position 1,588 of record JBFLYJ010000270.1, on the reverse strand, counting down.
GACAAAGGAGAAATTATTCAGATGGAGAGCGCGGTGCCCGAGACAGCAGAGCACATCGGACAGGTTGCCCAATATATTAAACAGGAGATACGGAATATTGAAAAAGATTTTGAACATACGTGGGGGGAGGTACTCGCAAAGGAAGGCCATGCAGGTGTCAGGAGGCGAAGCGAACAGATATATGGCAAAAGACTGCCCCTCGGGTATAAGCTCAAGGCCAGGGAATTTTCCCGCAGCGCGGTGGCGGAGATAGTAAAAGAGCTGCGCTGCCGCAGTTCCGACGGTAAATTAAGCTGCATGCTGCGGCCGATCAACGGAATCATTAAGACAGCGGAACTCGATGCGATAATAGAAAATTCCGAATTGGTGGAACCCAGACATATTCGAAACGCCCTCACGGAACATATGAGTATCGAGGGGGCGGTGTCCAGGGAAATAATTGAAAGCAGGAAAGACCTAAAAAGATATATCACGTCAATGACGGACTCTATCGGATATGTAGTAGGTCTGGCCGTGATACATTCAAGGGCGAGCGGACAGATGTTCGGACAACCCCTGCCGATACACTGCCAGATCAACACGGGCGGTTCAGATATCATCACGTCTCCGGGGAAGATAGGCGACATCGCGAAGGCGGCCGCGCAGAACGTAAGGGCGTCAATAAAGAAGCTCCTGCGAAAGGTCCGGGCGCCGTATGTCGGATATGAAATGCATATCGAATACATTCAGGCCCACGGGGGTATAGAGGGCGACAGTGCTTCAGTAGCTATGGATGTTGGTCTGATATCGGACTATATCCAGGAGCCGGTAAACCAGAAATACGGAATTACGGGTTCACTGACCGGTGAGATCATTCTTGCCGTGGGAGGAGTTACCGAAAAAGTCAGGTCGATAATGGACACGCAGCTTACAATGGAAGGCGCATGCATTCCATGGCAGAACAAGTACGATATCGAACCTCTCCTTATCAACATGGAATTTGAGTATGTACAAAAAGATGATATCCCCGGCATCAGGATATTCAGGACAGAAGGAAAAAAAGACCCTTTTGATATCTATTTCTGCAAGACGAAATATAACGCGTATAAAATTCTTATGGGGCTCGACAGGGAAGAGATTGAAAACAGGATGATGGAGAGAAGCAAAAGGGACATGGAGTTTATGCGTACGGTATCACGAAAGAAAGAAGAGATGGCAAACGATAATACATAAACAGGGCTCAAAACATCAAAAAGGCATGTACTCTGACGGGCTGCGAAAAACGCAGCCTTTTTTATGGCTGTAGAGCGAGATGGCCCCAAAATAATATGTTATATGTATGAAGAGGAGGGAAATTTAACAACATACCTCATACGGCGGATAAGAGCCTCATCTATCTTATTGCTGTGATTAGTGGACAGGATCACGAGCCCGCTGTAGTTTTCTATTCTTTGCAGCAGATATGTGATTTCCAGATTGGCGTACCGGTCGTGATTGTCCTTGATCTCCGTACGGTCTCCGAATAATGCATCCGCCTCATCAAGTAAAATAACGGCATTGACGGCAGTAGCCTCACGGAATACCCGGTCGAGGTTCTTCTCGGTCTCCC
>JBFLYJ010000027.1:0-15661 GCA_040756635.1 Nitrospirota bacterium | reverse complement strand
AAATATATCCTTTATCGACTCCCGCGCCATCACTGCCCCACCCTGCGATGACGCCGCTGTTATTTATGCCGTATGCAGTAGATACCGTCCAGCCGGGCGGCAGTAACTCAGTGTAAGAGCCATTACTAAACAGAAAGCCTCTATACGCGTTGTTGTAACCGCCTCCAACCACGTCACCGCTGTCATTGATGCGAATTCCCCAGGCCCATGACCAGCCGGGTGGAAGAACCTCGGTATAAGAACCGCCTGAATATATAAATGCCTTATCAATACCGTTTACAGTACCGTACCCGACTATCTCACCTGAACCGTTGATGGTAAGTGCATAGGCTGATGACCAGCCGGGAGGGAGCAACGCAGTAAAGTTTCCGCTGCTGTAAATATAACTCATTGTCGTAGAGCCTACCCCGCCGTATCCTACGACGTCCCCATTATCGTTGATGCCGTGAGCGTATGACCATGACCAGCCGGGAGGCAAAATTCCGGTGTAAGTATATTGTGATGCTCCTGCCGGGAGTGGCATAATCATGAAGCATATTATTAAAACAATAACCGTTGATGGTCCTAATTTAATTGTAGGCAATGGTCATGTCCTTCTTCTATGTCCTGCGCCTGCCAGCATACCGGCTCTATCTCTAAATAATACCACGCCCCCTTTTTATTAATATACGTGAGGACCGGAGGAACCTTGCACATGACGGTGTCCGTTTTCCAACGTCTCGATATCGCTCATGAGTAATAAATTTTCAGAAGGGCAATCAAAGGGACCTTTGCTTTCAGCTCCAGCAGAATTTTCTCAACACAAATCGGACAAATTAGTTTATATTAGATTTTCAATGAGTACTTCTTCCGACGATTCCAGGTTAATTAAAGATTGCATAGACGGGAATGAAGAGGCTTGGAACAACTTCATTGACCGGTTTTCCAAACTCGTCTACTATTCCATCAGCAGGGCCGTAAATCCCTATAACACGAATATTGATGCGGAAGACATTGAAGACATTTACGGTCAAGTCTTCCTGTCCTTTATAGAGAACAATTATAAAAAACTGAGACAGTTTGAGGAGGGGAAAGGATGTACTCTTTCATGCTGGGTACGCCTTATATCAGCCCGGCATACGATTGATTACCTGAGAAAAAAGAAGCGGCATGTCTCTCTGGACAATGAAAGTGATGCCGGCGGCATGGTGAAAGATACCCTCAGGGACAGCAGTCCTAATGTTCAGGCCCACATCGAATTATCGGAACAGGTAAAGATGATGGAAGAGGCCATAGCTGAGCTGCCCTCGTCAGATCTGCTTTTCATCGATCTCTATTACAGGAGGGAGCTTCCACCGGAAGAGGTTGCCGACATATTGAACATAACAGTAAGTTCCGTCTATAGCAGAAAGAACAGGATCCAGGGGAAAATAGAGAAAATACTGGCAAAAAAGGGTCGTATTGCATGAAATGGCGGATTGCTGCGTATATTATGTAGATATACAGGAGGAAACCGAATGGATGAGAAAGATAATATATTAAAAAATCTGTGGACAAACATAAGAAAAAAAGGGTCAGACTTCAAAAGCAAGTACTGCCCCGGGGATAGAATCCTGTCTCAATATTCAGATGAGACTCTGCGCCCAGATGAGAAAGAGAGAGTAGAGAATCACCTGCTTGAGTGTGAATACTGTCTGGCCCTGGTCCATTCACATAAGAGAAGTGCTAACGCGGAGGCGTACGCGGTTTTTCCAGACGTCCCTCTCTCTTTAAAGGAAAAAACAAAGCGCCTTATTAGTACGCATATAAAAGAACGCTCGACCGCCCTGCTCGACATAATACTGAAATTCGCAAAGGATGCCGTTGAGGTCATCAGTAATCCCGGTAACCTCGCGGTGTCATACGGTCCAATGCCCGCTCCTGTAAGATCAGGGAACCGGATTATGTCACCCGACCTCATTATTTTGAGCAAGACTTTTTCTGACATCGAGTCAGAGGTCAAGGTGGAACGGGTTGATGACAGGCATGTAAACATGAAAATCAGGACCGTTGACATCGACTCCAGGGCGCCCGTAAGGATATTAAGGGTAAGCCTGCTCAACCCCGTTCGTGAGCTTGCTTCCTATGTCACTGACGACGGAGAGGTATCCTTCGGAAATCTCAACTATGGAGAATATGCAATAAAGCTCATAAGGGACAGGGAAGAGATCGGTCAAATTTCATTAAATATCACTTTAAACGCAAACTGAGCGGGTATGACAAAATCCGGACCAAAGAGCATCTTCTCTCTGGAAGTTGAAAAAGACAACGGACAGATAAGAATATGCGCATACACAAAATCGTCTGATGACGAGAAGACGGTCAGGCAGTATGAGACCAAAGACGTCAGTGACGCGGAGATAGACAGGACGTGCTCCGCCATAGTAAATCTCCTGAACCGCGCTAACGGACGGGGCAGGCTTGACAGGCACGCCCTTGAAGAGCTGAAGATCTCCGGAAGGCTTCTCTATGACGCCATTCTGCCCCCGCAGGTCAAGAAAAAACTGGCTGCGGCCGAAACCGACCGCCTGATAGTAATCGTTGATGACCGGCTTGTACATATTCCCTGGGAGCTGCTGTTTGACGGAAACAGCTTTCTCTGCCGGCGGTTCAACATGGGCAGGCTCGTAAAAACAAGCCAGAGAGTGTCCAATGCCGCTGTAAGAAAACTTCAAAAACCTTTGAAGATGCTGCTTATTGCGGACCCCAAAAATGATCTGGAGGACGCTTACATGGAAGGGGTCGGTTTAAGAGACGAGCTGGACAAGAACCTAGATATTATCGAAGTCAATCTGAGAAGCGGCATGGTGGATGCCACATCCGTCAAGGGAGCACTCCGGAACTATGATATCCTGCACTATGCCGGACATGCCGACTATGACAGGACGATGCCTGCTGAAAGCGGTTTTTTAATGCACGGGGGGAAATTAACTGCCGCTGACATCACGGACATGACCGGACCTGCGCCTCTTCCAGCCCTGGTCTTCTCCAACGCATGCAGGTCAGGGCATACGGACATCCGCAAGGTCGGGGAGGATTATGAAGATGAAATATACGGGCTTGCCAATGCCTTTCTTCTGGCGGGAGTACAGCATTACATCGGGACCTTCTGGGATGTGCAGGATGAACCGAGCCATTATTTTGCGGAGGATTTTTACAAAGAACTGATTAAAGGTTCAACGGTGGGCGAAGCTGTAAAAAAGGCGCGGCAGGGGTCCATTGAACGATACGGCGAGGAAACCATCATCTGGGCCAGTTACATGCTTTACGGAGATCCGACCGCAAGATATGTCGAAGGGCAGCAGTCCCGGGAAACAGACCCGTGGATGGAATCCGCCGGGGCAGCAGATGCGGAACATGAACAAGAGGAGGAGTTAGCCGGCAGCGTTAGGGGCTCCAATACAGAAATAGTCTTTCCCAGAAAGAGAAACAGATGGCTGGTCGTCGGTTCGGTACTGCTCATTATGCTTGCTGCCATATTAATTTTACCCCTGGTACGGACCCCAAAAGATAATACGCCGGCGAAACCGGAAAGCTTCAGTATGGAAACGGAGAAGACGGCAAGGCAGAAAAGAACAGACGAACTGGTTGCCGGCCTGATAAAGGACTACCGGGAAAATCAGAAACGAGGCGAACGCGTGACAACATCGGCCGCCAGGACGGGACCGCCGACGCTTGTTTTTCTGAATATCAGGGCGAACGGCATGAGCGAAGAGGACATCGAATACATCCTTACCGGAGTTACCGGCATGCTGCGTCAATCTAAGAGCGTACAGGTCGTCGAGAGGGAAATCATCGATAAGCTCCTTGAGGAACTCCGGCTGAGTTCATCCCAGCTTGCAGATCCGGCAAAGGTCCTTGAAATCGGGAAAATACTTACGGCCCAAATAATATCCACGGGAAGTATATCAAGGAACGGCAGGGAATGGCAGGTGAGTCTGCGATTCATCGACACGGAAACAACGACCATACAGGCCGCTCTTACCGAGATAATCGAGTCAGCAGACAAGGAAAAAGTTGTTTCCGTGCTGGGCAAAGAGATCTTAAATAAGATCAGGGTAGAAAAAAATTAGACTGAAAATGAAGACAGCTTTTCTTCTTACCGCCTTTCTGCTGCTGTCAGGATGCGCAGTGCAGGAGTCCGTACACGTGAGAAACGGGAAAGAGTACGGTAAGACGGAAGGCCTGTTCCGCGAGCGGTGGTGGAATTACTACGAAAGAGGCCTTTCGCTTGCCGAGGGCGAATTTTATGACGAGGCGGAGCAGGACTTCAACTCGGCAATTCAGCAGAGAGGTGACGACCAGTGGAGAAGCCGTTCATATGGTATGCATCTGATAAACTATTTCCCTCACAGGGAACTGGGGATCATCCACTTTAAGTTGAATAAATATGATGAAGCCGTCAGGGAGCTGGAGCATTCCTTAAGCACAGCTGAAAGCGCAAAGGCAAAATATTATTTAAACAAGGCACGCATGTCCCTGCTTGAACAAACAGGAGGTGATAAAAGCCCTCCATCAATAGTCGTAAACTCCCCATCCGACGGAGCGCTTACCAATAAACCATCGGTCACAATAAGCGGCTATGCGGAAGACGACCGGTACGTGTCGGAGATATTTGTAGATGACATCCCCTTTCCTGTTGAGCTCTCAGGTCAGAAGATAGCGCTCAGGCAGGAGGTCGCGCTTAAGAAGGGGAGGAATGAAATAAAGATAAGGGCGGTCGATCTTACCGGCAAGACAGCTGAGAAAATGATAACCGTCCATGAAGACAGGGAAGGTCCCGTAATCATCATAGAGGAGCAGACCATGCTTGACGGTAAGGTCGATATATCAGGATTCGTTACAGACAGCTCCGAAATTTCATCCCTGATGATGAACGGTCAACTCGTCCGCTTAAGAGTTCCTGCCAAATCCGATTCAGGGGATGAGGACCGGGTGATGGAATTTCACAAAGAAATCGACCTTGCCGAAGGAGAGGATTACGTGGAAATAACCTCTGAAGATGCCGCTATGAATATTACAAGAGGCAAACTTCATGTGCGCCAATCGGATTCAGGACTCAGGCACCTGCCGCTTCTGGCCGCGTCCGGGCAGGGGCATCTTGCGTTTAAACCATATGATTATGCTCTCGGAGGGAATGCCCTCGGAAAGATGCTCGATGATATCCCTCCGAATATTTATGTCAGGACGCCCGCAGACGCCCAGACGGTATATACAGATTCTTTTTATCTTGAAGGCAGTGTGTCTGACGAGAGCAAAATTACGTCTGTTCTTGTAAACGGACAGCCCGTCCTTAAGCGTAAAGGTAAAACGGTTTTTTTCAACCATATTGCGGTACTGAATGAAGGGGCAAACCATATAACAGTAGAGGCCGTCGATATATTCGGCAACAGGAGTGAAAAGGCCTTTATCATTAACAGGAAAATCCCGGTTGTACGTCAAATAGGTTCAAGGATGAGTATTTCGGTCCTGCCCTTTGAGAAGAAAGGGGCCGGCTCCATTGCGGGAGATGCAGTGTTTGAAGGGCTGATCTCCGCCTTTGTGGAGCAAAGGCGTTTCCGCATGATTGAGAGAGAGGCCCTGGAAGACGCGTTGAGGGAACTGCGACTCGGCCAGACCGAACTGGCGGACCCCGCAACTGCCGCGAAAATCGGGAAGATAGTAGTTGCGGATGCGATGCTAACAGGAACGATTTACGAAAGCGAAAATGCGATGGAAGTCTTTACAAGGCTTGTGGACACCGAGACATCAGAAATCCTGGATGCCCAGGATGTTTATAGTGAGGATATGAGTTTTCAGGGGGTGAAACTGCTTGTGCAGGGACTTGCCATGAAATACAGGCGAAGTTTCCCGGTTGCAGAAGGCCTGATAATAAAGAAGGAAGGCAAGGTCATACTTACCGACCTTGGAGAAGAAGAAAACGTCAGAAAGAACATGGGCCTTATTCTTTTCAGGGAAGGGGAGGACGTAACTCATCCCATATCGGAGAAGATTCTCGGTTCCGAGCCGATAGAGCTGGGGGAGGCAAGGATCGAAAAGGTATACCCTGGTTTTTCCAGGGCTGTTATTAAAAAAGAAAAACAGGGAAAGGCCGTCGTAAAGGACAAAGTAATAACAAAATGACTTCTTCCAGGTGCACTATCCTCATAATATGCATTATCATCATATTGTCCCATTTGCGGATTAATACCGCTTCGGCGCAGGTTGAGGTTTCATCAACACTAAATCCCGTGGGCTCCGGCGCAAGGGCCGCCGGAATGGGCGGTGCATTCATTGGGATAGCGGATGATGCCACTGCAGCGTCCTGGAACCCTGCGGGGCTTGTCCAGCTTGAAAGACCTGAAATATCCGCGGTATATTCCTATTTTCACCGCAGGCAGGAATACAATTCACCGTCGCACCCCGAAATTGCCGCGGAAAATACAATGGACACGGATGGGCTCAATTACGCAAGCATAGTGTTCCCGTTTGTCCTGCTTAAGAGAAACATGGTCGTATCCGTTAATTACCAGCGGCTGTTTGAGATGAGCAAGGACATTACTTACTCTTTAGACCGGCAGGTATTGGGCTCTACGCTTACTGACCATATCGAATTCAGGCAGTATGGTTTTCTGTATACGATATCTCCTGCCTTGTCAGTCCAGATTACCCCCCGCTTCTCAATAGGCGGCACTTTAAATATCTGGGACAATGCACTGGGCAGGAACGGCTGGAAAAGCTCTTATGATTCCGTCCTGTCAGGGAAGGTCATGGGGAACCCGATCGAGATTAAATTCAGCCGGCAGGAAGAGGTCTCGTTTGGGGGTCTCAACGCCCATGCCGGTTTTCTATGGCACATAAACGATTCTTTGACCGTCGGGGGGGTCTACAAGACGGCATTTGAAGCGGGCCTCAAAAAGAAAATATATGAAAGGCAGGATCCTCAGCCTGCGGTCATAAGCGAAAAGAACATGGTCGAACGAATGCCGCCATCTTACGGTTTAGGGCTTGCATACAGACACTCCGACAACTGGACAACATCGCTTGACATGTACAGGACCGAGTGGTCAAGGTTCGTTATCAGGGATGAAGAAGAGAACGAGATAAACCCTCTTGACAGCACCCCGATAAGTGACGGTCGCTTGAAAGATACCACCCAGTTCCGCTTAGGAACGGAATATCTTTTCATACATAGTGAGGCGATCATCCCTGTCAGGGCAGGTTTGTTTTATGACCCGGAACCTGCCAAGGGGCACATTGATGAGTTTTACGGTTTCTCTCTCGGCACGGGGTATGCCCGCGGGAGTGCGGTGTTTGATATTTCTTATCAGTTCAGGACCGGCAATAATGTCACGGGAGATATTCCCTCTGTTGAAGGTAGTCAGGCGGACATTAAACAGCATACGGCCATGTTTTCGCTTTGTTACTATTTTAATAATTAACAGGGGGTGATACTAATATTTATTGTAGGATTTAACCGATTGTGCAATAATATTGTATATCCCCTTTCCGACGTGTAAGTATGAAAAACAAAATTATTATTCCCTTATTATTTGCTGTGTTATTGATCCCTCAGCTTTTTCTGCCTGCTGCAGTGACTGGACAGTCATACAGGTTTGAACGCATGTGGCCTACCCTCAAGCAGCCATGGTATTTTGTCGGGCTCAGTTATATCGCTCTGGACAAAAAAGGAAATGTTTTCGCTGCCGATACCTGGAAAAACCGTATCCAGAAATTCAGCCCGGATGGTGTCTTTATTACAAAATGGGGCACCGGCGGAACGGGAGACGGACAATTCGACTCACCTTACGGCATAGCTGTTGACAGCACCGGTTTTGTCTATGTGGTGGATTATGGCAATCATCGTATTCAGAAGTTCAGCCCGGACGGTATGTTTATTACGAAATGGGGGACTCATGGTTCAGGCGACGGTCAATTCAACGGACCTTACGGCATAGCGGTTGACGGTGACGGCTATATCTACGTGGCTGATGAAGGAAACCACCGTGTTCAGAAGTTCACCTCTGCCGGGGTGTTCGTAACGAAGTGGGGAGGTTACGGGTCGGATGACGGAAATTTTAAATGCCCTGCAAGTATAGCCGTTGACAGCGAGGGGCTTGTTTACGTGACTGATTACGACAATCACCGTGTTCAGAAATTCACTGCCGATGGTGCCTTCATCGCGAAGTGGGGAATGCATGGAACCGGGAATGGGGAATTCGACTCTCCTTACGGCATCGCAATAGACGGCAGCGGATTTATCTATGTAACTGATTACGGCAATGACCGGATCCAGAAATTCACTTCTGATGGATCATTTATTAAAAAGTGGGGCGGCAGAGGCACCGGTGACGGAAAATTTCAGAACCCATACGGGATAGCCGCCGATAAGGACTTTGTATATGTAGCAGACTACAGCAATGACCGCATCCAGAAGTTCGACTTCCAGGGGACATTCATAACAAAATGGGGGAGCATCGGAGGGGGAAACGGTGAGTTCTTTTACCCGTATGGCGTAGCAGCAGGGGGCGGTTTTATCTATGTGACCGACGACGGCAATCACCGTGTGCAAAAGTTCAGTAACACCGGGGTGTTTATCACAAAGTGGGGGTCGTACGGGACCGGAGAAGGTCAATTCAATTGCCCCGCCGGAGTGGACGTCGACGACAGCGGAAATGTTTTTGTAGTGGATTATGGAAACAACAGGATACAGAAGTTCGGACCGGACGGAACGTTTATCACGAAATGGGGGTCTTCCGGGACCGAAGACGGCCGATTTCAGACCCCTTACAGCTTAGCAGTAGACAGCAGCGGTTTTATATACGTGGCTGATACCGGCAATCACCGTATCCAGAAATTCAGCCCTGACGGCGTGTTCATCAGAAAGTGGGGGACTTTCGGAACGGGAGACGGCGAATTTAACAGTCCTCATGATGTTGCAGTAGACGGTAGCGGATTTGTTTATGTGGCAGACGACGGCAATAACCGTATCCAGAAATTCAGCCCGGACGGCGTGTTTATCACCAAGTGGGGGACGTTCGGAGCGGGAGACGGCGAATTCAGCATGCCATGGGGAATAGCTTCGGACAGCAGTGGTTTCATTTATGTGTCGGAAGGGGGCAACCGGCGTACACAGAAATTTACCGGGTCCGGGGAATTTGTGACCAAATGGGGAAATGACTTCGGGGAGACGGATTATTTCTCTTTTCCCTCCGGACTTGCGGTTGACGATAGCGGGAAAGTATATATTGCGGACGTTAATGACAACCGGGTCCTTGTGTTTAACCAGAATTATTCAGGATCCAACAACAGGGCCATTATCGTGGCCGCAGGCGGACCTTTTGAAGGCAACCACCTCTGGGACGCAACACAGATGAGCGCGAACTTCGCATACCAGGCATTAAGTTATCAGGGCTATACCAAGAACGACATTTATTACATGTCGCCGGACAGCGACCTCGATATTGACAGTAACGGGGAGCTTGACGACGTAGACAGTGATGTGAGTATTGCAAATTTGCAGTATGCTGTAACGGAATGGGCAGCGGATGCAGACAGCCTCGTGCTCTATATTGTCGATCACGGCGGTAACGGCACGGTCAGGCTCAACAGTTCGGAGATGCTGGCAGCCTCTGATCTTGATTTGTGGCTGGACACTCTTCAGAACATAATACCAGGCCGGACTGTCGTGGTCTATGACGCCTGCGAGTCAGGGACTTTTTTATCAGCCCTCACTCCTCCCGCCGGAAAGGAGCGAATCGTTATTTCCAGCACCTCCCCTGGAGAAAGCGCTTATTTTGTAAGCCAGGGCTCGGTATCATTCTCATATTTTTTCTGGACCGATATCTTTGACGGAAACGATATCAGACATGCGTTTGACACTACGGTAAACGCATTAGGACAGGCCATTTCGGGGCAAACCCCTCTGCTGGATGACAACGGCAACGGAACGGGGAATGATCCTGATGACGGGACCCTGGCCCAGAATATCCATATCGGGAACGGAACTCCGGTCCAGGGCAGTGTGCCGGTAATAGGGAGCGTATCCCCTGACCAGACTGTAAACGGCACAGCTTCAGCCACATTATCTGCTTACAACGTCACCGACAGTAATGGCATAGCCCGCGTATGGGCCGTGATCATTCCTCCGGGATTTACAATGGGCCCTCCTGACAATGCTGTACATAGCCTGCCATATGTCGACCTTTTACCTGTGGGAGGAGACCAGTATGAAGCATCGTTTGACGGTTTTAATATAGAAGGTACCTATCAAATAGCGGTTTATGCAAGGGACAGGATAGGCAACACCTCAGTCCCGAAACTCACAACAGTCACAGCAGGGAATCCGCTAAGGCGAAAGGCCATTATTGTGGCGGGCGGAGACCCGGCGGACGATAACTGGAACGCCGTAGAAAAAGGGGCTCTCGCGGCGTATAACGCATTGACCTTTCAGGGATATACAGATGATGAGATATACTTTCTGAGTCCGGTGGCTTTTTCCCTCGGCGTAGACGGGTTATCTGTGCTCAGCAACCTCGGCTATGCTGTTAATACATGGGCAGCAGAGAACACCTGGGACGTAGTTTTATACATGATCGGAAGCGGAAATGAAGGGACCTATGGAATCAACAATACTGAGACGCTTTTGGCCCAGGATCTGGACTCGTGGCTTGACGATTTGCAGGAGTCAATTCCGGGGAAAGTGACGATCATTTATGACGCAAGCCGGGCAGGGAGCTTTCTCCCGCTTCTGATCCCTCCACCCGGCAGGGAACGCATTACAGTTGCGTCTACAGATATTAACGGCCCTGCATATTTACTCTCGGCAGGAGACATATCATTTTCCCGCTATTTCTGGATCCGGATACTAAACGGCCTGAATGTCAGAGACGCCTTTATAAGCGCCCGGCAGGCCATGTCCTTTGCATCGGGACAGAAGCAGTATGCTGTTCTGGATGACAACGGCAATGGGACAGGGAATGAGACCGGTGACGGTGCAATTGCGAAAGGGTACACTATCGGCGTGGGGATACAGCTCGCCGGAAATGACCCCCTGTTAGGATCTGTCGTTGCAGATCAGGTTCTTAACGGAACAACCTCTGCGACAATCAGGGTCGACAGTGTGACGACAACCGGGGCAATAGAGAAGGTCTGGGCTGTGATAACCCCGCCGGGACATTCCGAGGGCCTGCCGGAGTCGGTGACGACCCTTCCGGAACTGCTTCTGAGCAAAATGGAAGGCAGCAGGTATGATGGATCATACAGCGATTTCTCATTATTCGGACTTTATCACATTGCAGTCTACGCCATGGACGTTGATGGAAATATATCGATGGTAAAAGAAACAACCGTCATGCAGACGGACGCCCCTGATATGTATGAAGCTGATGATTCTTATAACGAGTCCGTGATCGTGACCTTGAATGCCCCGATCCCCCAGCAGCATACCTTTCACCAGGCAGGTGATGAGGACTGGATCAAATTTTATGGACTGTCGGGTATAACCTATGAAATCACGGTCTCCAATCCCGGCACTGCCAATGACGCTGTGGTCGAACTGTATGATACGGACGGGGTAACACCTTTGGCCCGGGTGAATAATCCGGGTGCCGGGGTTCCTGAACTCCTGAGCTGGACCGTAACATCTGACGGCATTTATTATGTCAGGGTAACACACGCCAGTCCGTCGGTATATGGACAAGATACGGAGTATGATCTTAAGGTGTACGTTCCGGTAATGCCGCCGGTCTTCGGCCTGCTTGCAGGAATTACTTCTGATGCGTCATCGGGTGCCCGATTGAGCGGCGTTCAGGTCAGGACGAGTTACGGTCTTTCCGACATCAGCAGGGCGGACGGGACGTATATCATATATCATCCTTCCGGAACATATAATGTGACTGCCTCCCAAACCGGTTATGAAACGTATCAGGACACATTTACAATCAATGGGTCCGAGACAGTCACGAAGTATATATCCATGACACTTTCATGCACGGATATCGACAGTGACGGCTACGGAAGCCCCGGCAGTGACAGCTGTACATACGGGAGCGCGCTGGACTGTAACGACGGTAACGGCTCGATTCATCCCGGCACAGCGGAAGTCTGTGACGGAATAGACAATGACTGTGACGGGCTTGTTGATGACTATGATCCGGACATAACCGGACAAATCACATGGCATCCAGACAATGACGTTGATGGTTATGGGAACGGGTCGATTTCCCTCCGGCTGTGCGGTCAGCAAGCCGGATTCATACTGGACGGCTCTGATTGCGATGATAATGATAACAATATATATCCAGGGGGGCCGGCGGTCAGAATAGCAAATACGACACCTGAATATTATTCTACGCTCCAGGATGCTTATGATATTTCTCAGGACGGAAGCATCATCCAGAGCCAGGCGACAGTCTTTACGCAGGACATCTCCTTCAACATTGATAAAGCGGTCTTTTTCGAAGGCGGGTTTGATTGCGGCTTCTCTGCTCAGACAGGGAAGACTGTAATCAGCGGCAACCTGGTCAACAGCGATGGGTCGGTCACACTTGAAAACTTTTCACTGGAATAATCTCCCCCGGAAAGAAGAAGGGATAATTCAGGCCTTCACTCTCCGCTTCTGATTTTATAGTTTGCCTGCTTAAGTTCGGCCTGGAGAATGTTGAGGAGACGTTGTCCGACATCAGGCTCTTTATCCATGAGATTCTCCAGCTCTTCAGGGTCCCTCGATATATTGAAAAGCAGAGATTCCTCCCGTTCAAGATAATGGATAAGCTTATATTGCCCTTCCCATAAGGCTATGCTTCCTTTTTCAATTGCATGTCCCCTGCTCGGGTTTTCCTCAAAATTCATTGAAAATACAAGTTTGGGCGGTATATTTTCACCATGCATAAGCGGCACAACAGAACGCCCTTCCATCCATGACGGCGCAGCAATATCTGCCAAATCCAGAATGGTTGTGGGGATATCAACTTGCTCGACATTATTATTGACAACCACCCCGGTATCCTGACCGGGCTCTTTTATTACAAGCGGCACATGGGTCACCTGCTCATAAAGAAACGGCCCTCCATGAGTTAAATAGCCGTGTTCAAAACTCTCTCCATGGTCGGCAGTGACTATGAATATTGTATCCCCTGCGGTCTTTCCGCCTGCTTTCTCCATGAACTCTTCGAATCGTTTGTCGATATACGCAACGTATTCGTCATAGTAATCTTTCATCAAATCAGATGCGCCCAGCATTTCACTGGGAATAGGCTGGTACCTGAACAAATACGAATATGATTCCTCTATCAATTTCTCCTGGGCTTTATACGTTCGCAGCTCCGGGGACACATTATACTTCCCCTTAAAAGTTTCCGGAGGCAGATATGGGTCGTGCGGCGGGAAGATATGTACCCACGCAAAAAATGGTTTGGGGATGTCATGGTCCATTATTTCCAGCAGGCGGTCAAATGCCTTCTCCGGCGGGACTTCCGTCTGGCTGACATTCCGGGAAATAAGGTTTAGAATCCTGCTGAGAATAAATTCATTCTTCAAAATCCAGTTATGAAGTCTGATCTTATCGCCAAAGGCCCGGTAAAGCATTTTATCTATAACTCCAAACTTCCATCCGAACAATGATGAGGTCTCGCTGAATTCACTGGTCAGTGGAGCTATATCAAAACTGTCGGACATACCCAATACCCTTATCGACGCAAAAGGGTTTACAACAAGGGCGATATTGAAATAGCCATTATTTTTCAGCACGGCCGGGAGACTTTCCGTACTGCTTCTTACAGGCTTGGTGCCTTCTATATGATAAGTCTGATGGGTCCAGACTCTCTTGCCGGTCATGAGACTGGCTGCCGCGGGCGTAGTGAAATTGCTTGATGATTCAACAAGAGAAAAAACTGTAGCATTTTCTGCCCACCGTCGGATAAAAGGTGTTGTGTCCCGGGGATAAGCATACAAGGACATATGCCGGGCTCCGAGTGCATCGAAGGTCACTAAAATAATGTTGGGACGGGCACGTCCGTCATTGACTGCTTGAAGTGCTTGAGATAATTCCCCTTTGTCAGGTTTTAATAAAGTATGAAATGCGACAATAGGGAGCGATAGTATCAGCAGTGAACCAAATAACCATATCAAAGGGCTTATCCGCTCCTGGACAGCGGCATTAGCCTTTTCAGCACCGCCTCGGAACAGCCATGTAATCAAGCATGATATCAGGGCAGCCGATGCTAATACCATCAATTTGACCTGAAGTGTCGTCTTCAGGTCGGGCCATACGGTTTTTTTGACCTTCCATGATACTAATGCAAAGAGGATGAATCCCGCCATATACAGTATAAATTGGCTGATATTGATTTTAAGGCCCGCTATACGGAGCAGGCAGAAGGACATCCAAAGCAGAATTGCGGCCATAATGGCCACGATGCTCCATAAAATGAACGCGAGCGAAACAGACGGCAGAAACTCTGAAAAAGAGGCATAATAGCTGAACCCGTCCCACCGGTTAAATGCGTCGCCGAGGAGATAGAGGGAAAACACAACGAACACGGGCCGGAAGAGCTGTCGAAAGATATTTTTTTCAGGGGGCCCTTTAACCTCTGAAGTCATATAGAAGCACCTTATAATTTCATTTCTCAAACCGCTAGGGATTCAAAACGTTTCACGCCCGGTTTCCCGGCAAGATTCATCATTTGATATTTTGACCTCCGTTATCTTCCCGGCCAAACACTTCAACCTCGTCAAGGGAAAGCCTGCTTTTTCCGGAAGCCATTATCCTGATATACCGTGCCTTGAGAGGCCTTTCAAAGACTATGCTTTCAGGGCTCTCACCCTTCTCTCTTGATTCCACTGAGGCAACGGTTCTCCATGAATTCCCGTTATCCGACAAAGCTATCTCCAGCGGTCTGACATTTGTTAGTAAATCCATGCCGGATAGAAGACCTTTTTGTCTCAGCATGCTTGCCGGCCACAAGACCACGGCGGGGGTATATACGCTTTCATATAACACGATGGTCTTGATGTTTCTGTCACTGTTTAAATCCAGGAACCAGGCCGGATTATCACAGATCCCGCTCGAAAACCCCGATCCCCCGGAGCGCTCCCCATCAACCAGTTTGCTCGTCCTGGCTTCCTTCGCGGTGTGTGGATACGGCATCGGGTTAGCTTCGGGAGTCAGCCAGTTTTTTTTACCATAAGCCAAATCAGGCATTGCAAGCGGAGCTTTGTATGTCCATCTGTATTGTGTTTTCAGATTATCACCGTTATACAGGCTATTGTACCAGAACATAAAACCCGCTGCTCCGACAGCGGCTATTAAAACTGTACACCCTGTTCCACGGATACCCCCCAATGAATTATACCCGACAAAAATGCCGATAAGCACAAAGGTCGCGCAGCTGATGAACATTCCCCAATAGCATGCTCTGCTGAAATATTTAAATTCTATAATGCTCTCTCCGGCTGGGACCTCCACGGCATGCGCTATACCATTGGACCTGTAAAGAGGGACATTCTTATCATTTACCCGTGCGCTCCAGTTGCCCGTATATGGATAAGACAATCCGAATACCGAAGGGGATTCAGAGCTGACATGAAAAAGAAGTCGGTTAAAAGAACTATATATTAATTCCACACTACCTTGCGTCATATGTTCGGCATTTTTGGTTATCGT
>JBFLYJ010000269.1:0-4864 GCA_040756635.1 Nitrospirota bacterium | reverse complement strand
AAAGTCAGGAGCTGGTTTGTCAGATCTTTTGCGCGGTGGCACGCTTCCTCCGCGTCGTTTAAAATCTCGAAAATATTCTTTTGAATATTTGACGACATCTTTGCGAGGGCGATGTTGCCCACAATCGAAGTCATGATATTATTGAAATCATGGGCGATGCCTCCAGCCAGAATGCCGACCGATTCGAGTTTCTGTACCTTCAGATGCTCTTCCTCTATTTTCTTCCGCTCCGTAATGTCCACAAGTATCGTCATGATATGCGTAGGTTCCCCCCGGGAGTTTCTGAGCACCGTTGAGTTTATGTATCCCCATATGATCTCTCCGTCTTTCCTTATGTACCTTTTTTCCATTCTATAATCATTGCTTTTCCCATCCATCAGCTCCTTATAAAGGACAAGGTTCTTTTCCATGTCTTCCGGATAGGAAAGATCCGCTATCGACATATGAGAGATTTCTTCTCTCGTGTAACCGAAGAAATTGTGAAATGCCGGGTTGAATGTCCCGAATGACAGGTTCCTGTTCATAGGCGCGGAATCAATTGGATAAATTATTATCCCTGTCGGGGACATTTCGAAAAAGGTCCTGAATTTTTCTTCGCTCTGCCGCAGCGCCTCTTCCGTCTGCCTTCGTTCGGATATCTCTTTTTTGATGTTCTCATAAGCTTCTTTAATCCCTGTGCTCATGGCATTAAAGTGTTCTGCCAGCTCCCCGAATTCTGTTTTGTCTTTAACATCGATAGAGGTCCCGTATTCGCCCGAGGTTATCATTCTTGTCGCATTTACCAGGGCATTGATCGGTTTTGTGACTGAATTTATCAGTCGTATGGCGACAAGAATGCTAAGAAGAAGGGTAACTATTACAGTTGCAAAGAGGATAGTCTTTACATAACTGATATTGGCCATGGCCGTCTCTGTTTTTTCATCAAGACTGGTCGTTGCGCTGTGAGACATATGACCCGTCTCCTCTATCAGTTTGTTTCCCAGTGCCACGGTGTCTTTTTTCAGCTGCAGTATCCGCCCGCTGTTTGAACTTGCGGTCAGAAAATAACTCAGTGAGGTCTGATAGTCCTTCATTATGGACTGCATGTTTATGATGCGGTCAGCCAGGTTCTGCGGATGATGGCAGGAGGAGCACTTTTCAGCGGACCTCTCAAGCGACAGCATGTTATCTACTATCGCGTCGAGCTCCGAGGCAAAGGGGGTATCCACTGATAGAAGGTCCGCCTGTACCGACTGAATGTCGATTATGAGAGACCGCCGCAGCTCCTCAACCTGATAAAGTTCGATAAGGCGCTTCAGTTCCGACGTAGTGCTTGATATGTACTTAACTCCCAGTACGGCCCCGACCGAGAAGAACAGTAAAAGCGCAAATAATGATAAGATAATTTTTTTCTTCATGTGACGCTCATCTCTTCCATGTATTTCTTATAACGGTCCCTGCGCCTTCCTGATAAGACATGTAATGGAGACCCGTTACGGGTCCCGGACCTAAACCGAGCAAGCTATAATTTTGCGCAGCAGCGCGCTGAGATCTTCGATCTCGTACGGTTTGGGAATGACCCCGCAAAACCCGTATTTCTTATAGTCTGACATAATCGGGTCATTGAAGTATCCGCTGGAGACTATGGCTTTCACCCCGGGGTCTATCTTCAGGAGGTTCCGAATCGTCTCCTGCCCGCCCATTCCTCCGCGAATAGTAAGGTCCATTATGACCGCGTGAAACGGCGCTCCGGATTTTATCGCATTTTCGTAGAATGAAATCGCTTCGTCTCCGTTTGATGCTATTTCCACTTCATAACCCAGATGCCGCAGCATTTTGCATACAGTGGTCCTGACCGAAGACTCATCGTCCATGAGGAGTATTTTGCCTTCACCTTTTTGCGAGAAATATTTTTCATGAGTAATAATAGGATACTTGTCTTTTGACGCGGGCAGGTATATCGTGAATGTGGTCCCCCTGCCGATCTCTGAAAAAACGTCGATATATCCGTTGTGATTTTTGATGATCGAAAATGTGGTCGCCAGTCCAAGCCCGCTTCCCTCGCTCTTTGTCGTGAAATACGGATCAAAAATCTTTTTTATATGATCGCCGGGGATGCCCATCCCCTGGTCTTTCACGGAAATCTTGATGTAGTCACCCTGATCGAGGGAGAGGATATTTTCCAGCGTTATCTCTATGTTTTCTGCTGTAATGTTTATGGAGCCGCCTTCCGGCATCGCCTGTACCGCGTTAATGACGAGATTATGAATTACCTGGGCAAACTGGCCTTCATCCACCTCGACCGGCCAGAGATCATCGGGGATGGAAAAAAAACAGTTGATGTGCGAACCGCGCGATGCGAAATTGGCTGAGCTTATTATCAGGTCTTCGACTCGGGCCACTTTTTTGATAGGCGCCCCGCCTTTGGAAAAAGTGAGCAGCTGGTTCGTGAGGTTCTTGGCCTGAAAACATGCTTTCTCCGCATCTATCAGGATCTCGGACAGTTTGCTGCCGGAATCCACGGACACCTTCGCAAGCGATATGCTCCCCGCGATCGTAGTCAAAATGTTATTGAAGTCGTGGGCTATCCCCCCGGCCATAATCCCTACAGACTCCAGTTTTTCGATGTTCTGGAGTTCTTCCTCCATCTTTTTCCGTTCGGTGATATCACGGATGATCCCCTGGTATCCGAAAATTTTACCGTCGTTTGTCCTGCGCAGAGTGGAGGTGACAAGGCAGTCCATCAGTTTGCCGGATTTCTTGCGAAGTTTTACCGGATAATCACGAACGAATTCCTTTTCTTCTATCTCCTGCTGAAATTTCTTTCTGTCATCAGGATGAATATACAGTTGATTTGGATTTAAGTTCAGTATTTCCTCTTTTGAATATCCGAAGAGGTCCAGCCCGGTCTGGTTAATGTCGATGAATTTGCCGTCCCGGGTATTTAAGAAAATAGCGTCTCTGGATTCCTCAAAGAGAAGGCGGTACCTCTCTTCACTCTCTCTGAGGGCCTCCTCAGCCGTCTTGCGCTGGGTTATGTCTCTGAACGTCAACCGCATTCCGCCGAATTTTCTGTGGTTGTCATATATCGCCATCGCGTGAATCGCCACCTTCAGCGTTTCCCCGTTCTTTTTTATCAACCGCCCCTCGTCTATAAAAATCGAACCTTCACGCGATACTTTATCCAGGTTCTTTTCAAGTTCCTTCCATGTATCGGGGGAACACAGATCCTTGATATGCGAATCGGTGAGTTCTTCAGGTTTGTACCCGAGAAGCTGGCATCCGTATGTGTTGGAGAGTTTGATAAGATAATCAACGTCTACGGAATGAATAATATCTGTTGAACTTTCAACAATTTCGAGGTAGCGCTCTTCCGATTCCTTCAACTGCTGCTTCAATATGTCCTGCGCTTCCTGGAGTTTGCTCCTTATTTCCCAGTTGAATATTTTCAGCATCCCCGCCAGGGCCCATGCTGCGATGCTGGCGCAGACGGCGCGAAAGGCCTGGACAGGAATTTTAAATGAGGTAAGGAACGTTTCCACATTCAGGACATTTGCGGGGAAAAAATCGCCCTTGGGCACCACAATGCCGCCGAGGACCCCGTAAACCATAAAAGAGATGCTGGCGATGACGAAATATTTTTTAACCTTAAGAGGTTTGAGGATCGGTTCCTCTGTAAAATAATAAGAATGGAGCCCCAGTCCGATCAGAATTCCGCCGGGAAGACCTAAAAGATAACGCGTCCAGATGCTTCCGACCTTCCAGAAGTCTGAAGACGATAAGCCCGCAATACAAATAAAAACCAGTGCTGCCGGGAGTAACCACCACTGCAGCGGTTTGGCGATTCGTTTCCGCATATGAGAAGATTCGGGTATTTTGAGCCGGAAGAGTCTCCGTCCGAATTCGAAAAGGGCTATATATGAAATAACCAGAATAAACCAGCGGATTAGATCAAGGGTGGCGTTACGGCCTTTGATGATCGCCCACATATCCAGAAATTCGTTGACCCCGTGCGTTATACCGAAGGCGGCCAGGAGCCACAGGATATTGGCGATCTCGAACTCGCTCATTTTCTTGGGCTGAACGAGCAGGGTTATGCCCATTACCACAAAGGCGAAACCGTAGATAAAAAAAACGATATCCAGATTCTGATAAAATAATTGGTGATGTAGATCCATGGAATCTCCCGGGGTAAAATACTTATTATATTTTAATATTTCAGGATAATATTTACAATAAATACTTAGGGAACAACCTGAGCCATCATTTTTTAGCTAATATAAAGTATAAGGGGAGCTTAATCGCATGAAAAATAATGGGAAATACGGGAGGTGTCTTATGCAAATGAAAAAGGGGGGGACTGTTATAAGCTGCCTTGTTATTTTTGTTTTGAAGCAGTTAAATTAGAACATGGCAGTTCTCAAGATAGTAAAGTATCCGGAAGAAGTACTGAAGCGGAAAACAAACCCTGTCAATGAGTTTGATAGCGAGCTCCAGAAGCTTATCGATGATATGATAGAGACGATGTACGCTGCTCCCGGGGTGGGCCTTGCCGCAAATCAGGTCGGGATATCAAAACAGGTGACAGTAATAGATGTGAGTTCCCGGGACGAAAGCAGTTCATTGATTGTGCTTGTTAATCCTGAAATAGTCCATTCAGAAGGGGAAGACAACTCCGAAGAAGGCTGTCTCAGCATTCCCGAATATACAACAATCGTCAAGAGGGCCGGCAAGGTTAAAGTCAAGGGACTTGACCGCAGCGGCTCTCCGCTGGAGATTGAGGCTGACGGACTTCTGGCAAGGGCTCTTCAGCATGAAATTGATCATCTCAACGGGTTTCTCCTGATCGACAGGATCGGACGTATCAAGAGGGAATTTTTCAGGA